>NZ_JBZNBU010000128.1:0-5147 GCF_058530065.1 Waterburya sp.
TAACTGATGTAATTGAATATGACTAGAATTGGGAAATAGATCTGATAATCTACTTACTAACTTTCTACTTAAATTCTGATCGAATAGTAATCTCAACTTGTACTTACCGATTTAACTAAACGATGTTCTCGATCTGCTGCAAAAGCCAAACAAGCCTTGATATCTGTTTCGGTGAGTTCGGGAAAATCTTCTATTATTTCTGCGTGAGACATTCCTGCTGCCAGCCATTCCAGTACATCATAGACTGTGATTCGCATCCGCCGAATACAGGGTTTTCCACCTCGTTTTCCTGGTTCGATGGTTATGATGTCGCGATAATCCATAATCTTTTTTTTTAATTGTAGTGGATGCGATCGCTTTGCTCTAAATCTAAATTTACTTAGTTATAATATAGCTAAACTTAGCTAAGTTTATATCAATAATGAAGATATCTAATATTCACGAGGCAAAATCGCAGCTATCGAAACTAATTGAATCGGCATTAGCGGGTGAAGAGATTGTAATTGCCAAAGCAGGAAAGCCTCTAGTAAGACTTATTCCTTATCAAGAAGATAAACAACCCAGAACTCCTGGGGGTTGGGAAGGAAAAGTAATCATGAGTGATGATTTTGATGAGGAACTTCCTAGGGATATTCTTCAGGGTTTTATGGGAGAAGACGAGTAATGCAACTATTGTTGGATACTCACGCTTTGATTTGGTGGCTGAGTAATAATTCTACTCTTTCGCCTGAAGCGAGAAATGCGATCGCCAATCCAGAGAATATTGTGTTTGTTTCGGCTGCTTCGGCATGGGAAATAGCAATTAAAAAATCTCTGGGAAAGTTGCAAGCACCAGACGATCTAAAAGCACAAATAGAAGCAAAAAGATTTACTCCCCTAGCCATTAATATCGACCATGCTTTAACTGTAGAAAAATTACCCTTACACCATCAAGATCCTTTTGATCGCATTTTAATTGCTCAAGCAATATCTGAAAATTTGATTCTTGTCACTCGCGATCGTAAGTTTGAAGCTTATAAGGTTAAAACTATTAAATGTAGTATTTGCATACAGTAATAGATTTAATGATAATAATTTACTACTAGAAAAATATGGAATTGCCTTACAAGCTTACAATTCATCGCAGGTAGAAGTTATTTTTCCTAAGTTGAATGAATCTGGAGATTTAGTTTATACAAGCCGAGATTATTATCTGGCTGAAATTTCTATCCCATCATTAGATAAACACAATCGTAAACGGTTGTGGTTTTCGGGGTTATCGATGATGATTATGCCGTGGACGTGGTTGGGCATAATAATAAATTCATCGGGCGGAAACGGCGAGGAAACCTCGCTATGTTCCACGCCCGTTCTTTGAACTAATATCAAATCACTTTAAATATGCTATAAATACTACCAGGCGATCGCACTAGATTCTAATAATATTCCTGCTTATGTCAATCGAGGTATTGTTTACGAACAACAAGTACAATTAGATTTAGCTTTAGCTGATTTCAATCAAGCGATCGCAATCGATTCTAATAACGCTGTGGCGTACACCACCATCGTTATCGTGAAGATCGCGATCGCGCAAAATCTAAGGATTAGAGAAACTAAAAAAGGATACGTATATCATTTTCAATTAGATGATGGCATCATTACAAAAAGCCAAATAAGGACAGGTGGCGCATTTTTCCAAGGTGGGAGTAGCAGTATAGTTACCGTTGTAGATATTTTCAGCTAAACTCAGGGCTTCGGGGGCGATCGCATTTAACTCAGACTGATTAAAACTGTGAATCTTATCGTGGCGGAGATAAGCAATGTGAGCATTAGGGTATTGTAGGGCTTGGGCATATACCCAAAGTTGGAAACGGTGTTCTTCTGGGTGAAGGTTGCGATCGCTTTTATAATCGAGAATCCAATTGTCTCCTACTAAATCGATGACACCGTTAAAAGTTATTTTCCCTAGTTGCAAGCTGACTTGTCGTTCTTTGGCGATCGCACTATTGCGTAAACTACTATACATGGGCAGTTGAAAGAATCTTTGAGCGAGAGCGATCGCATCTTGGAAAACATCTGTTCCCCATTCTCCTTCGGCATAGGGAACTAGTTGTTCGGCTTGAGTGAGGTTATTTTCAAGGGCTTTATGAACTAGAGTCCCAATTTGCATTCCCGTAGCCATTCCTTCTCCAATACCAGGATGCCCGTCTAATAGATGGAGTTTAAATCTTTGGGGGCATCGAGCATATTCTGTTAGGGCGATTACGGGGAGTTCCGATAAACCAGATCCGATGGAGTTTAATAGTAAGGACGGTAACTTTTCTTTGAGGGGTGGAGTCTGAGGAATAGGCGGTAGGGCTTTAACATCGGTGTAGGGAGTCACAAAATTGGGAATATTGGCAGCAGTCAAACCCCGTTGTAAGCGATTTAATTCTCCTTTATAAGGTTCGGCAGCACTCAACCAAAGATAATCCCTAGCTCTGGTCAAAGCGACGTATAATACCCGATAGGCTTCGGCTCGTTCTTTTTTATCTTGTAGGTATTCCAGCCAACTGTAAAGGACTGGTTTTTGCATTGCCCCTAAAGAGTTTTTACTTTTAACCGCTACCCCCAATTGAGCATCAAAATAAACGGAAGGATAGGATTTAGAACGTTCTTTACTGAGATCTGCCACAATCACCAAACCCCACTCTAAACCTTTGGAGGCATAGATCGTCATTAGAGAAACAGCATTACCAACAGCTAAGACGGGGCGAGGAATAGCGACTTCCTCATCGTAAAGACGTTTGAGGCGGCGCACTACTGCAAACAAGTCATAATTTCCTTGTTCCAAGTCTTTAATCAATCGCCCAAAACCCTGCCAGTCTGCCAACCTACGTTCTGCACCCGCTAAATTGGCAATTATGGCAGTATATCCCGTCAAGCGATCGCAAATCTGTAAAATCCTTGAAGGAGTATGTGCCTGGCGCGATCGCAATAATTGGTTTAAAACTCTAATCGGACGTTCTAATTCAGTCAACTCTAGCTTTTGGATTTCTTCCCACCAACAACTATTTTCAGGATCTTGATTAAAAGATTCTCTAATTTGAAATAATAAGCGATCGCTCAAAGCAAAAAATGGACTCCGTAACACCGCCACTAAAGCAATATCATCCCTGGGGTTTGCCAAAAAACTTAACAAGATACTGGCATCTTTAGCTTCTCTAGTAGCGAGTAAGTTACCACCCCC
This sequence comes from Waterburya sp., assembly GCF_058530065.1. Taxonomy (NCBI): domain Bacteria; kingdom Bacillati; phylum Cyanobacteriota; class Cyanophyceae; order Pleurocapsales; family Pleurocapsaceae; genus Waterburya; species Waterburya sp. The sequence continues at coordinate 3,209 of NZ_JBZNBU010000128.1, forward strand.
CCCAGGGGCAACGGGTATGCCGAGGGCGGCTAAAGCCTCGCTATATATTTCTAAGGGTTGCCAAGTGCGAGTCAGAATGGCAATGTCTTGAGGTTGAATGGGGCGAGAATGTCGGGCTGGTTTGTCAAAAACGGGAGTTTTGCTATCTAGCATCTGTTTGATTTTCTCTGCTAGATTGTATGCCTCTACTCGTTGTCTTTGGGCTTTACTGGGTTTGGCTGGTTTTTCTTCTCCTTCTTCTTTAAAAGGGTCGCCAATAGTCAATACTTGTAAGTAGTTAAATTTCTCGCCTGCTTCTCCTGGGATGGGAGTCAATTCTCTAAAAGCAGTTAAATCTTGGTGCTTATCTCCCAGTAAGGGTGCAAAGATTTGATTAAAGCGATCGATTAAAGCTTTATGGGTGCGAAAGCTGGTACTAAGAATTACTTCTTTACCGCCGTTATTTAAAATACGACTGCGAAACTGCTTAAAAACCCGAACATCTGCCCGTCGAAAACCATAGATCGATTGTTTGATATCCCCCACAATAGTTAATTCGGCTTTAGCAGTCAGGTTGTGGAGTAATTCAGCTTGAGTAGGGTTGGTGTCTTGAAATTCATCCACTAGAAATACCTGCCACCGTTGTTGATAATATTTTCCTACCTGACTATGGCTTAAGGCTTTCAGGGCATAGATTTCTAGGTCGCTAAAAGTAAGAGCTTTACGCTGTAGCTTAAGACGGGAAAGATAATTACTTACTTCTTGGTATGCCTCGGTTAAGGCAGGAAAAATTTCTTTAAATTGTGTGTCAGCCTCGCCTATTTCTAAATCTAACAAACCTTGACTGATAACCCTACGGACAGTTTCTCGCAAAGTTTTTAAAGCCTCTTTTACAGTTTTAAGACTATCTCCCTGCCAATTCTTTTTACTACCAACGCGCAAGTTAACCCGATCGATAGTAGCGATTGCAGCTTTAATATCTCGTTCTGCTTCAATTAATGCGATCGCATCTAAAACATCAAGACGAATTGCCTCTAATTTATCTCCCGTTTCTCCTTGGTGTTGTTGGAGGATTAATTTATTAGTCTCCCATGCAGGATCGCCGATAATTATGGTCACTGCTTCTTGGGCAGCAGTTGTGATTAACTCCTGCCAATCTTGTATCCCCTGACTAAAAGCCAGACTCGCCGTGTAAGGATCTTCTAATAACTCAGTTAATATTTGTCGCAACCAAGAATAGGGAATAGCCCGAAATATCCCAGAAGGCAACTTAGTTAAAGCCGTTTTCAAACCATCTTCCAACCAAACTCGCCCCTCCAAACTATCTAAGACTTCAAAATCCGCAGGAATATTAATTAATTGAAAGTGTTCGCTACAAATATGCGCTGACAATGCGTGAATCGTACTAATTTGAGCAGCTTCCAATTCAGCCAGCAAATCCAAACGTTGGGGTAACTGTTGGTTAACCAAAGCCCGAATGCGCGATCGCAATTCTGTCGCCGCTTTTTCAGTAAAAGTCACTGCCACTATTTCCAAGGGAGACAAGTCTTTTTCTCGCAAATAATAAAGATATCTCTCCGCCAACATATGAGTTTTACCCGTACCTGCTCCTGCGGTAATGACTACACTACAGGGGGCGTAAGCTGCTGCTTGTTGTTCGGGGGTTAGAGTCATACTGTTGAAATAAGTTAACTGAAATGAACCAAGATGTAAATATTATTTTGCAAGAGATTGTTTTTATTTGGCAAAATATCGAAGAATAGAGTCTTTTTTAGAGGAATTTGGCTCTGTAAATAGGTTTCTTCCCTCGATCGCCATTATTTTAAGAAGTGGGCGGAACTCCCCAACCTCGCGAAGCAGGTTGTGGGATGGATAGCCCCGCCGATAGGCGTTATTGAAACAGTTAATAAGAAATTGATGAAATCTTGATACATTAGTAGTTCTAGCTGTTGTATAATAA
>NZ_JBZNBU010000129.1:0-11436 GCF_058530065.1 Waterburya sp.
TATAACCTTGGGCGCGAGTACGAGCGTGAAGAGTTAGCATTGATGCACCCTTATCTTCCATCCTGCGAGCAAAGTCGAGAATATTGATTTCATTGTCATCCCAACCGATACGGGTTTTCACTGTTACGGGAACATCTACGGCATCAACTACGGTTTTTACAATGGCTTCGGCTACTTCTGGCTGACGCAACAAAGAAGAACCCCCGCCCTTTTTGGTAATTTTATTGACAGGACACCCCATGTTGATATCAATGGTGTTTGCCCCTTCCGCTACAGCTTTGCAAGCAGCCTTTGCCATAAAATCGGGACGACAATCAAATAATTGAATGCTAATGGGATCTTCATCAGGAGCGATCGCCATAATTGCTGGTAATTCTGTGAGATGGTGTATTTCCTTAGCACTGACCATTTCGGTATACATCATCGATTTTGGCGCATATCGCCGCACTAAACGACGAAAGACCATATCTGTCACTCCCGATAGGGGAGACTGTAAAACGCGACTATTAACTACCACTGAACCGATCTTGAGGGTCGTCGTCAATTTTTCTTTCAGTTCGTCAGATAGAATCGAAGTTAACATTTTAGAAATAAGAGAATTATGGCGATCGATTAATTTTTTTCACAAGCCATTAGCTATAAGCAATTAACTAATAACTAATGACTAATGACTAATGACTAACAACTAATTATTATTAGCAATCGCTCGCCAGATGCCGACTAAAACCCCTTGTATTTCTACATTTTCTGCTTCAGCTTCAATGGGTTCGTATTTTTGGTTAGCAGGCTTGAGGGTAATTTGCTCTTTATCTTGATAAAAATGTTTTAATGTCGTACCGTGTCCTGAAACCCTAGCTGCTACAATATCGCCATTCTTGACTTCAGAACTATCGTTAAGCGATCGCATTACAGCATAATCCCCTTCATTAATAAAGTCTTCAATCATACTGTCTCCCGTAACCCGCAACACATAACAATCTGATTGAGTAAATAAATCCGATAAATCCAACTTGGTTTTGTCCTCGGTAAAAGGTTCGACTAAACCTCCCGCAGCAATTGCCCCTTCAATGGATAAGCCTTTTTCTGGTTGATGTAAAATTCTTAAAGTACGAGCTTTGCCGTCTGTCCAATCAATATAACCTTTGTTGCGCAATCTTTCTAAGCGACTTTGAACTGGGGCTGGCGAACGCAAGTTCATCGCTTTCATCATCTGTCTGATCGATGGTGCGTGTTGGGTAGAGCGTATGTATTCAATAAGCCAATCGTAAAGTTCCTTCTGTGCTGGGGTTAAACTTTCCATAACTTTAGAATTCTAGGGTATTTAGTAGTGAGGATTGATTTTCACTATGCAGCAAAAACTGACTATGTTTTCAAAGAACATAGGTACTAAATATTAGAAGATATAAAGCCCTAGAAAGTCAAGTTGTAGTGTAAAAAAGTAAGACAAAAATAGTGAAAATTAAACAGCAAGAAATTGCTGAATTACTTCTTGACTCAATTCATCAGTGCTACCAGAGGCGACGATACCACCTTTTTGCATGGCATAATATTTATCGGCTTGACGCACAAAGTGTAAGTGCTGTTCGACTAGTAGAACCGAAATTCCCGTTGCTTCGATAATCCGTTTGACTGCTGCTTCAATTTCTAAAATGATTGAGGGTTGAATTCCTTCTGTGGGTTCGTCTAAAACTAATAGTCGAGGTTTGCCCATCAAAGCACGGGCGATTGCCAGTTGTTGTTGCTGCCCTCCGCTTAAATCTCCTCCCATGCGAGATAGCATGGTTTTAAGTACGGGAAACAATTCAAAGATTTCTTCGGGTATAGATTCGTTACCTTTTCTACCTTCGGGTTTGGCTTCTAAGCCTAATAAAAGATTGTCCTTGACTGAAACGCGAGGAATAATTTCTCTTCCTTGGGGTACGTAGCCAATACCCAATTTTGCTCTTTTATCTGGACTTAATTTAACTATGGATTTGTCCGCAAATAAAATATCTCCAGTGCGGGGTGCAAGCAATCCCATAATAGTTTTGAGAAGTGTTGTTTTGCCAACTCCATTACGCCCGATCAAACACACCATTTGCTTGGGAGGAACGCTCAAATCTACGTCACGCAAAATATGGCTTTCACCATAGTAAACATTGAGGTTGGATATCCTTAACATTAAGTCTGTTGCTGTTGTCATTAATAACGTTCCGCGATCGCTTTTATTTTTCCTTTCTAATTTTATATCTCACGAGCTACGGAGGTAGGACATTGGAATTTAATTCTCTTGGATTTTGGAGCTTTAATTTGTACTGCTAGAAACCCTAAATGTTCTCAATGTCCTTTGACTGAAAATTGCTCGTGGTTAGCCCTTCAAGATAATTAGAGAATGACTTACATACAGATTGTGATTTTAATAAAGCTTAAAACTAATGGCTAATAGCTATAAATAAAATCATTTTGTACCTCATTACCAACATCTAAAGAACCTTGTGAGTATGAGAATGCTGTTTTACATTGTCTTCAGCACTAACGACTCTAGAACTATTAAGCACTCTTTTTCTGGCTAGAGAATAATTAAAATCCTGTTTGGTCGTACCCAAAGGAATATGTTTTTGAGCTTCAGGGCGACTTTTATAGGTGCGAGTTGCTGCTGCAACTCTTTCGGCAAAGCGATCGCATAAATTAATTTCTGCGCTAGTTTGTAATGCTGAGGGAATTTTGATGCTGTCAGTAGCAAATACTTCTTCTAAGGTGACAGCAGAAGCTAATTGATAAGAGGTAGGAATACCTTTAATTAATGCTTCTAAAGCAGCAGAAGGAATTGGTTCTAAGACTTGTAATTGCTGGGTTTCTCCATCTTCTAGGATAAAACAAGTTGCTAAACCCAAAACGCAATAATCTTCGCGAGTTAAATCTGATGCTTGTGCGAATATTGTTCCCGTAGTCATATTGTCAAACGCCCATATTAAATAAATAAGTTTTAACTATCGCAATAGTAAATACTTAAGATCGAATCTAATCTAGAAGGGTTGGCTAACGAGAAAATTTCGTTCGATTGTCACTTAAAACAATATTTATTTTCAAACCTTATAACAAGTTCAAATTTAATTTAAGTAATTTTAAGGAAGACGTTTGAGTTTTTTTTAGTCATGATGCTCTTTATAAAGAATTAAGAATCTAGTTGAGGAAATTTACAAAACAATGAGACAGTTCGATGGGTGACACATAAGACTCCAAAGAAATATAGAGCTTGATAGTAAAGTATCTCTAGCAAAGGTTTAATTGATGCTATGAAAAGCAATTACAATCGCCAGATTGATTATAAAAATACTCAACCAATAAAACAAAAATTATCTGTATCATCTTATGGCTTAGATCTGGCATCATTATTTAACTGTTCTTTATCAACTTTAGACGATCTTAATTCTCAACAATGTTTGAGAAGTTGTATTCAAGAAAAAGCATCTCAAGGAGAATATGAGGTGGCAATTTCGCTCCTTGATCGCCTGATTGCCCACGATCCCAGTAATGCAACCGATTATAATAATCGAGGCTTAATGTATTTTCGCAACAATCAAATTATTGAAGCTCTTTGCGATTTGTCTCAAGCGTTAGAAATCGATCCCTATCTGGATAGTGCTTATAATAACCGTGCTAATTGCTATGCAGCCCAAGGAGATTTGAGCAGTGCGATCGCCGATTACGATTTAGCTTTAGATCTAAATCCTGCTAATCTCCGCGCTTGGATCAACCAAGGAATTACCTTCCGCGAATTAGAATTATACGATTTAGCTTTAGAAAATTTAGATATTGTTTTAATTATTGGCGATTCCCTCCATGAAAGAATCTATGCTGAAAGAGGCAGAACTTATCATTTGCGGGGTGATTGGAATTGTGCCGTAGGAGACTACCAAAAAGCTCTCGATCTCTTAGTAACTAGACCAAAACTAGCTAAGTATAGAAGCAAAGTAAATCGATGGCTCAATCAATTACTCGATCCCTTGAAAGCTCTCGATAACTAACTACTGGTTCATTGCTCTTCTTCATTGAGATTTTCTGGTTGATTTTTTTCTGGCAACCAATAGATGCGACTTTGGTTGGGAGAAGTCAGAGAGCTATATTGTTCCATTAGGCTTTGAGTTCTTTGAGGATCGAAATTATGATTTAAGAGATCTCTCAGTTGCGTGACTCTGGCATCGGTTTCTTGGACTTGAATGCGCAATTCCTCCAGTTTTTCCTGTTGCGAAAGATGATAGGGTAAGAGTTTGAAGAAAGAAGCGATAGCGGCGATCGCAATTGCCCAACTCAAAATTAGCTTCAAACCAATTTCAGTGGTTACTCCTCGATAGGGATTGACCCGTTTAGAAGATTTACGACGGTTTTTCTGAAGATGTTGCCGATCGAAACCCATGTTTAAATTAGGTGTTTAAAAACAGTTAAGGATTCTAGACTAACAATATAAATTTATATTGCCAATCTAAAACCCTCTACATAACAAACTATCGAGTCAAAGTTGCTTTGACTGTTAGATATTTATTTATAAAGCTCTAAAGAAAGACGCATTGCCATAAATCCAGTAACAAGTGCTACTACTAGAGCGATATAAATCTGAGTATCTGAAATAGACATGATAATCTCCTTCTATAAATATATAAAGGTATTCCACCATTAATTTGCGTCATAATCGACCCCAACCCAAACATTTTGTAACAAGTCGTAGCAAAAATCTCTGAAAGGCTCGTTTTGCTCTATATAGAAAGACAGGGGGAATCTAGGTAAAAGTTTGAGTATTGTCAAGATGATTTAGTTATTTTCGATGAATGGACTGGACAAAAAACAATTAAGAAAAGAAATATTAAGACAAAGACAAAGACTTTCTGTAGAAGAGTGGCAAAAAAAGAGTAATTTAATTTGCCAGCAGTTAGCAGATTCAGCTTTATTAGAACAATCAACCACTATTTTTGCTTACTTTAGTTTTCGTCAAGAAGTAGATTTAAGTCCTTTATTTTCTCTTAATAAAAAATGGGCTTTTCCTCGTTGCGTCGCAGGTTCTTTGATTTGGCACGAATGGCAATCAGAAGATTCTTTGGCAATCGATAAATATGGCATTCAAACACCTTTAGAAACTGCTCCTATGGTGTCAGTCCAAACAGCCGATTTAATTCTCGTACCTACAGTAGCCTGCGATCGGCAAGGATATCGCTTGGGCTATGGTGGAGGCTATTACGATCGCTTATTGAGTTCTGCCACAGCTTCTCCCATTCCTACTGTTGGTATTGTTTTTGATTTTGCTTTTGTAGACTTTTTACCCAAAGATCCTTGGGACATAAAGTTAGATTTTATCCGTACCGAAATAGAATTTTTAAAAGTATAAATTCAAGAATATTAAAGGATAATTGAGATATATTAAGATGATGTCAAAGCTCCTTGAGCAATTATACTTATTGGCAATTATGTTGTTAGTAGTTTCATTTAAGGTTTGTTAAGTATTTAAAAAATAGTATTTAAAAAAAATAGTGCTTTTGTTAGTCTATTAAAACAGTAATTAAACTAGACAATATTGAAAGCTTTAATTACACAAGTTTTTCAGTAAACTAAAGTTATTTCAAATCTTATGCAACACTTTCAAGACGAATGGATTCAAGAATGGTGCGATCGCAATGGTTGGACAGATCTATTTCGCGAACGCTATGACAGCTATTGGGCTTTTCCTCCCAACTGCGTGATGCCAGAACCTATTCCTCAAAAAGTAATGCGGTTGATTAAGAGTCAAAAAGGCTTAAGCAGTAGCGAACAAAAATTATTAGTTTTGACCGTTGCGGTAAGCATTGTATCTTTAGTCTCTAGCTACTTATGGATGTCTCCCATGCCTTTAATGTTGGCATTTGGTTTTAACGCCATTAGTTTTGCCAGTATGGAATGCGAGATCTAGAACATCTAAGCTACGAGATTTTCAAATACAAATTTAAAATAATTTAGATAAGCAATCTAGATTTGACTTTAGTTTAGACTCAGAAGATTATAAGAAATGGTACAGTTGAAAGACTATTTACTGCTATATCCTTCCTATTAACCGATTCTGTTTTCTAAACTATGTTTAATTTGAGTAACAATAAGCCAGAAATAGAACAGCAAAAATGGCGACATCAACTAAATAGTTTTGCGCTCGATTATGAATCGGAACTTGCTGCTTTAGCCTGGGGATTAAATCAAGAATGGCAAAGTAAAGATGTTCTCGGTATCGATCTTCAACCCAATCCTCATTTTGTTGCTTGTTCTTCAGAAGACTTAGAAGCTCTTAATAAAAATACCAGAGGACAATTACAAGAAATTTTGGGTATTGTTGATGGCTACGATCCTCAAACAGAAGTGGTAATCATTGCGATTGGTGAAGGACAAATAAAATTAATTAATTTTCAACCAGAAACTACACCTCCTGATTGTTTGGCTGAAACTGATGGAAATCTAGATAATTTAATTGCCACCTTAGAAACAGAACTAGCAAAATATATTAAATAAGGCTCGAAAAATAAACAAATTAGTTTCGATCGCTTAATTATCTTTATAATCGTTCTGGTGTTATTTATTAATCAATTAATGGGCATATTCTATATATAGAATAATTTTTATAATCTAATTTTATATGCCTAGTTATTTTAATCCTGCTAGGGATTCTAAACTGGAACTTGCTTTAGGTTCTTTGCCAATTGAATTGAACATAGCAGAAATCAAACTGACTTCCAAAATAGTCAATAGCCCGATCTGGATTGTCAGTAGTTCTGGTTTATTTATCGCTTTAATTGCTTTAATTGTTTATGGTAAATGGAAATACAAACAATTACAGAAAGCAATTCAATACGAACAGATTAAAGTAGCTAGTTTAGAAAAAAGATTGAATACGGCATTAGGAACTATTCGTCAATGGGAAGAAAATCCCGATCTGATTAACTCAAGAGATTGCAATCTCGACTACATTAGAATGCGAATGCAAAAACCAGTATTCCGCAATGTTTTGGTCAATCAAGCTAAAGTAAAAGTCAAACAGTTTGTCAGTACTGCTATGCGAATCAATCTCTCGCAAAATGCTGGTGGCGGTATTGGTAGCAAAAGTGGTTTTAATATTGATGAAATCTTTGATGTTACTTACGACACTGATAGTCAAGGCAAAAGAATTCGTCGGGTATTATTTCGGATTCAAGTCAAATTAACTAAATTACCTACCCAATCTACTTCTAAAACCATCGATCAAATTGTTGAATGCGTAGAGAAGTTTCTCAGCCCTACCGAAAGAAGGAGTAAATGGGAATCTAGTGGAAATTTATCCGATCGACGCAATAACAATTGGTTGCCTACAATTCAAGGGCATATCATAACGATGAGTTGGAATCAAAAGGCAAAACCAACTCCTCTACTTCTCTTAGAACAACATACGGGGGGTGTCAATGTGAGTTTTCGCACCAAAGTTGCTCGCAGATACCGAACTTTTACTAGTAGAAATGGCTAAGGAAAATTTATTACTATTGAGGTAATTCAATATTATATTTTTGGTAACTGAGATGTTGCAATTCTTGTTAACTTGGTTAGCCACCGCTATTTCTTTGATCGTTACTGCCTTTTTTGTTCCTGGCATTACTATTATCGGTCTTTCCTCTGCTGTCGTTGGGGCAGCGATGTTGGGATTAGTTAATGCGTTTGTTAAACCAATACTAGTTATATTCACACTTCCTCTAACTATTCTAACTTTGGGCTTGTTTCTTTTGGTAGTAAACGCGATTTCTTTAGGTTTGGTAGGCTATTTAACTCCAGGTTTGGAAATCGCTGGATTTTTCCCCGCTGTATTTGGTTCGATAGTTCTTACTTTCGTTTCTGGATTTGTCGATCGCCTTTTTTCCAAAATCGAATCGTCTGATTTTTAATTGATGATTAGCAATTAGTCCTTTATCAAGGATCGATAAAGGGATAAGAGTGTTTGCCAAGGAATCTTGCCTTACAAACACTCTCCTGTTTTTCTAATTAAAATAATGACCATTTACAGGGAACTAAAGTTATCTGAGACAGGGAAGACCATCAATATCAATACTTAATAGATCTAAGTTTGCTCCAGTTAAATTAAGATTACGCGCTCGATAAAAGTTAGCTTTTTTGATGGTTGCTCTATCAAAATTAACTCCTTCAAGATCTGCCCCGTGAAAATCTGTTTCAACTATGAGGGCTTGTTGTAAATTTGCATTTTGTAAGTTTGCATAGCGTAAATTTGCTCTAGTTAAATTAGCACCCATAAAATTTGCTTTGACCAAAGAAGCAAACAAAAAAGAAGCATTTTCAAGATCGGCTTGGAATAAATTTGCGCCACTAAATTTGGTATTGCTTAAAATTGCTTTTTGCATTCTGCTTTGACTGAGATCGCAAAAGCGAAAATCACAATAAGGAAAATAAGCTCGGTCTAAATTTTGTTCGGCTAAGATATAGCCTTGGAAATTTTTGTGAAAAGCCTCTTTTGCAGTTAGTTCTTTAATTGATGCAGGAGAATTAACCTCTAAATCATAATCCTGAAGGACTTTTTTCCGTTTGTACTTGCATTCATAATTACACCTCTTGTTTTATTGAAACGTCTTGAATGTATTATTTTCTGCTGAGCGATCGACTATTTTGCAATCACCAAGCAAGCAAAAAATAAATTTAGTTGGTGCATTACGAAATACACTTAGAATGTAAATCCTTATTTATCAAGGTGTTTAAATTTGAGCTTTAAACTTGCCCAACAGTCCTAATTATACATCTTACATAACTAATTAGCTATATTTAGACCTTGCAACGATTATAATTGATACTTTAACAAATTGTTTACTCAAAAAAGTATTTGACGATCGAGCGGATTATTCGCAGAAGAAGTCTAAGAAGACATAGTTAAAATGAACAAGAAATCATGTTTTCATCCCAGACAATGGCAAGTTATTGGTCTACTTTCTGCTTTCTTCCTGATACAAACCCAGACTGCATTTTCACAAATGACCGAAGGAGATTTTTTTGGCAAAGAAATAGAATTGCATCGTTGGAAAAACTTCGACCACGAACGAAATGGATTCGATTGGTCTATGCCAGACTGGGTAAAACCCGCTCCACACTCCGCAGTAGTTAAAACCAGGAAAATCGATGGAATATCGGCTGATGAAAAGCTATTAGCAAAAGGATATAGAGGTAATTTTAAAAGACGTTTAGATTTTACATGGCGCGACTTTGAGCCAGAAGAAGGGGTTTATAATGTTGAAGGTCTAAAACGTGCTATTGACAAAGTTAGCGAAAATGGTAAATACAAAATAGAGTTTCGCTTTCTCGCAGCGGGGTGGGAATATGATGGATATCAAGACGACGGCAGCCCACTACCCCAAAACCGTTTGGATAGAATTAGAGCGAGAGAAGAATCCGCACCAAAATGGTTGGGAAGTCAATATCCAATCCAACAGATCAAACATAATATTCACCCATCATTCGAGTTAATTAACTTGGATGAATACTCGCCTTATTATCATTCGCGTTATTTAAAGGCAATCGAGAAACTAGGAGAAACTGGTATATTTGCCGATCCGAGAGTGCTAAACGCATATGTCCATCTTGGCAGCCCGACAAGAGGAGAGGAAGGAGTAGGACCAAAACTGGGAACAGCAGAACGAAAAATATACGAAGAGCGACTTCGGGCATGGGCTGATGCAGCAGGGAAATATGTCAACAAACTAATGAATCCTTCCACCAGAGATGCAGATGTAGAACTTGCTATAGATCTGGGTATGGGACACCGTGGCGGGCAGGTTGAATATTATTTGAAACATATTTATGAGCCTCTTATTGGTATGAATGTAACCAAAGATGGATATTTAGAGGTTGATGAAAATGTCCCGCTCATCAAGGAAAAACGAGCATCTGGCGATGAGAATGAGGCATATTTCTTTAATTCCATCACACAATATCGTTTTGGCGACAGGAAAGCTTACAAGCACGGTTATCGCGAATCAATGCTAAGAGTTTTACAAATGCGTAGAACTACTATCTGGGATGAAGGAACTGCTGCATTTATCGATCCTGCTCTTTCTGAATTTGTGTCTCTCAGTCTGGGAAAAGATGTTTATAGTACGGCAGACGCTTGGGTGTATTTACGGCAAAGCAATCTTGCGCCCAATAATCCTCATACCAATTATCCCATGAATCCAGAAGCTTATAACGATGATGGAACGAAACCATTAAAGAATTTCGAGCGTTGGCTATATCAGCGGGATAGCCAATCGATAAAAACTCTACCCGCATTGAAATCTGGTCATGGAGGAAAACAAATCTTTCGCGATCGAAGACATCCCTATGACTTTATAGCCAGAAAAACTCAAAGATATAAAGGATATAACAAAATTGGTTTCGCTTTAGACGATCGATTTATCAAAGGTACGGGAGAGGTAGCTGTAAAAGTAACGTATCTAGATGAGGGTAATGTTAAATGGGCGTTAAAGTATACTAATGAAAACGGCTGCCCTGTAAAACTCGTACATACTAATAGTAATTCGGGGGAGTTAAAAACCAAAACTTGGATTCTTAAAGATATCAGCTTTAACGCAACGGGAATGAATAATGATTTCTTTTTAGTATCTTTATTGGGAGACTTAACGGCAAGCTTTGTTCGTGTAGTCAAACTACAAGAAAACCAGACACAAAATAAATATTAAATATCAAATGAAATTATTAATTATCCCAGTTAAAACCACTATTAACTAAAGTACTATCAATAAAATCTTTTAAAGTTTCTGCCATTGTTTCTTGTTCGCTAATGCGGGGATGTCCTGGGGTAACTTGAGGATGAATTAAAGAAAAAATGCGCTCGTCGTTATTCTCTTGACGATATTCGGCGATCGCTTCGGTGATGTAACTATCCCACTGACTGTCGTGGTACATCGCAGGAAACATACCAATAAAGTAAGCACTGGGACGTTTGGCTCTCAAATTGGCAATGAATTGCTTATAACGCTCTTTCCATTCTTGTTTGGATAATTTATCACCTACTGTAGCCGAGTCATTTTGACCGTAGGCAATAATTACCAAATTGGGGTCATAATTATTAAAGTTCCACAAGGAAGCATCAGGCAAAGGTTTGACCCTATTGTAAAAAGCTTCTCCACCAGTACCATTGTTCCAAAAAGTATTCCAGTAACCAAAACCGTTAACTAAAGATGCTCCAGCTTGGGAGATTAGAGATACGTCTGCATCGTAATGTCTGGCTAAAATCGAGCCGTAGCTATAGTAAGCATTGGAAATGCGATCGCTATTGCCATCAGGATCTTGAACTCCTGTAACGGGATGTTCTACAGCTATACCAGAGGTTATGGAATCGCCGTAGATTTCAATAGCACGCTGAGAATCGGGATTAGGTTGTAATAATTGCCCGTCAGTAATAATGCCGTGAAACTTAAA
>NZ_JBZNBU010000130.1:0-5997 GCF_058530065.1 Waterburya sp.
AATTTCCGCTACTTCTTTAATATATTCAATGACTCTTTGTTCTTGATTTAATGCGTCGAGTATATTATCGGAATGCTGATCGAAATAACCGATGTGGATGGTTTTACCAATTTCTACTGTCCCCCCGTCTGGTTCGATGCGACCTGTAATAATATTCATCAGGGTAGACTTACCCGCACCATTACCCCCAATAATGCCAATGCGATCGCTGGGAGTGAATTTATAAGTAAAATCTTGAAACAGAGTGCGATTTTTATAGCTTTTAGATACTCCTTCCAGTTCGATTACCTTTTTACCAATGCGTCTGCCTGGGGTATCGATTTCTACCTTTCCTTGAGCTTCTTTAAACTCTCGATTCTGCATTTCCCCAATGCGATCGATCCGCGCTTTTTGCTTGGTGCTGCGAGCTTTTGCCCCCCGTTTGAGCCATTCTAATTCCTTCCGCAACACTCCCTGTAGTTTGCGCTGGCTGCTGGCGACAGATTCTTCCTGCAAAGCTTTCTTTTCTAGATAGTAGGAGTAATTCCCCCCATAACTATACAAATCCCCTCGATCTATTTCTAAGATGCGATTGGTCACATTATCCAAAAAATAGCGATCGTGAGTAATTAACAAAATAGCACCGCTAAAACGGGCTAAATAGTCTTGCAACCATTCCACCGACTCGGCATCTAAATGGTTAGTCGGCTCGTCCATTAAGAGCAAATCTGGCTCGTTCAGCAAAGCAGTCGCTAAAGCAATCCGCTTGCGATATCCCCCCGAAAGATCTCCTACCTTCGCGTCAAAATCCTCAATACCCAGCTTGCTGAGAATAATCTTAGCTTTAGTTTCCAACTCCCACGCCCCGAGAGATTCCATTTTTTCCGAAACCTTTGCCAGTCGGGACATTAATGCTGATTGCTCGTCTTCTGTAGTAGCAGCTAACTTATGAGATAAGTCTTCATATTCCCTGACCAGGTTCATTTGTTCGCTACTATCGGCAAATACCTGATCGATTACCGTGTTATCTTCGTCTATTTCTGGCTGTTGGGGCAAATAAATGACTTTTGCTCCCGATTTTACCAAACGCTGTCCGCCGTCAGTTGGCTCGATCCCAGCAATCATCTTCAGTAAAGTAGACTTACCAGAGCCATTGACTCCAATTAACCCCACTTTTTCATTTGGCTCAACACTAAAGCTAGCATCTCGCAATATTTCTTTGATGCCGAAATCTTTTTTGATATTTTGTAGGGTTAAGATACTCACGATCGCTGGTTAATAACTAATTATTTATTACTCTTTATTTATTATGGGGTGTCTTGGACGGGGAAATTTTAACAATTGACATTTCAGTTTCCTATTTAGCTGTGATTAATGAAGGCGATCGCTATAATCCAATTCAGCAAAAATAATTTTAAAACAAGTTCCATGTTGTCGTTCCAATTTCATTTCTCCTTCTAGTTGCCTGGTTAAAACCCGCACCAAGCGCAATCCTAAAGATTCTGCTTCATCAAAATCAAAATCTTCGGGCAACCCCAACCCATCATCGGCAATAGTTAAAATTATTTTGCCCTCGTCAGCCCGTTGTAAACCGATCGAGATATTACCTTGTTCTCGATTTTTAAAAGCGTGTTCTAAAGCGTTAGTCACTAATTCATTAATAATCAAACCGCAAGAATTTGCCGTCTCAATATTGAGATAAATTTCTTGAGTGTTAACAATAAAATTAATTCCCTCGTAGCAGTTTACATGAGAAGTAAATATTTTATCTAGTAAGGCTTTAATATAAGAACCCAAATCAATTTCTTGTAGATTTTCCGAACGATATAATTGTTCGTGAACTAGTGCCATGGAAAAGATACGATCCTGACTATTTTTGAGAATTTTACGGATTTGTAAATCTTCAATACAGCTACCTTGAATTTCTAACAGGCTCGATACTACCAAAAGATTATTTTTAACTCGATGATAGATTTCTTTGAGTAATATTTCTTTTTCGTCTAAAGAATTTTTTAATCGATTTTCCGCTTGTTTGCGATCGACAATTTCTCTTTGTAGCTTGTGGTTGCTTTTAGCTAGCAAGACAGTTCTTTGTTTGACTCTTTGTTCTAATTCTAAATTCAAATCTTTCAGAGCTTTCTGAGCCGCAATTTTTTCTGCTACCTCTATTTTTAAAATTTCATTTTGACGACTCAAGGTTTTAGTCATATAACGCAGTTGCAGGTGAAGTTTAACTCTGGCTAAAACTTCTGCTGCCTGAATTGGTTTGGTAACATAGTCAACTGCTCCCATCTCAAAGCCTTTAAGTTTATCTTCCGTATCAGCCAGGGCTGTCATAAAAATCACTGGTATATCTTGAGTTTCAGGATCGCTTTTCAGACGACTACAAGTTTCATAACCGTCAATTCCTGGCATTAAAACATCCAACAGAATAATATCTGGTTGAGCATATTTAGCCCTTTTTAAACTACTTTCACCATCTTGAGATACCAAAACAGTTAAGCCAGAATCTTCTAAAAATTCGACAATTACCGATAGATTGGTAGGATTATCGTCAACAATTAAAATATTATGGTCTTTGAAATCGAATTGAAGATTAAATCCGTAGCTAGAGAACGTTTGAGTCATAGAACTCAATCCTTAATTATAGATATATGCTTGGGGTGGGTTAAACTGAAAGACAAACTATGAAGTAAGTTAAATATTGGCAAAACAACGATTAGATAAACTATTAGTCAGTCTCGAACTTTGTGATTCTCGTGCTTTGGCACAACGTTTGATTAGGGCGGGAAAAGTCAAGGTTAACCAAGAAATTGTCGATAAGCCAGGGACAGAGATCGAAACCACCGCTCAAATTGAGGTTAAAGCCCAGCCGCCCTATGTATCGCGGGGGGGTAAAAAGTTAAAGAAAGCCCTAGAAACCTTTACTATTTCAGTAAAAGATAGAATTTGCTTAGATGGAGGCATATCTACGGGGGGTTTCACTGACTGTTTGTTACAGTCTGGCGCGCAATTAGTTTATGGCGTAGATGTGGGATACGGACAGGTAGCCTGGAAAATTCGTCAAAGCGATCGCGTGATTTTAAAAGAAAGAACAAATATACGACATCTAACTCCTAAAGATTTGTATGGCGACGCTTCACGAGCAGATTTGGGCGTAATGGATGTATCTTTCATTTCTTTAACTAAAGTATTGCCTGCTTTTTGGAACTTATTGAACGAGCCAAAAGAAGTGGTGCTGCTAGTTAAGCCTCAATTTGAAGTAGGGCGCGATCGCATTGGTAAAAAAGGCGTAGTGCGTAACCCCGAAGATCGAGCTATGGCAATTTTACAAGTTTGGCAAGCTGCCCAAGCCCTGGGCTGGCATTACCAAGGGCTGACCGTGTCTCCCATTCAAGGACCAGCAGGTAATGTTGAATACTTGCTCTGGTTAAGGGGGATCGAATCCCCTAATTCTCGCTCTCTAGAATTAGCTCAAATCAAACAAATAATTGATGATGTGTAACTTTGATAATTAGTTTAAAGTCGGTTGACTTTTAACTAATTAAAGTATCTTTTGCTCCTTTAGGCTGTCTTCTTTTACGAGATATTTCTTCAGAATTATTAGAGCTATTTTCACCAGATTTTGCTTCAATTTTAATTAAAATTTTAGGGCCAGAACTAGCTAGTCTAAAAATCATACCATCAACTGCTTTGGTCTGTTCGACTCGTTTGCCGTCAATATAAGTACCATTAGAACCAATATTGACTACTTCCCATTCATTATGTCCCGATTTCTTAATCTCAACATGATGGCGAGATACCACAGCACTATATAGAACGACTTCATTGTTAGTGGCACGACCTATTTTAATGCTGGCTTCGTCGCGAAAAGTCCAGCTTTGGATTGCTACGGGTTGAAGAGGATGTAATAAGGTTAATGTAATCACAGATTTTTTCTTTTAGGGGAATTTAACTATCTAAAAATCTCAAAAAGTAAATTCTTTCGATACC
Source organism: Waterburya sp. (assembly GCF_058530065.1). Classification (NCBI taxonomy): domain Bacteria; kingdom Bacillati; phylum Cyanobacteriota; class Cyanophyceae; order Pleurocapsales; family Pleurocapsaceae; genus Waterburya; species Waterburya sp. Next base: position 3,973 of record NZ_JBZNBU010000130.1, read on the forward strand.
AATTATCTCTTTTGTCTTGGTGGCGGGATGTTTGGAATCCATCTCTAATAAATTCTAGAGAAACTATTGTCGATCGCAATACTTTTGTACAATTTAATCTTCAGTAATTTTATCTATATTAAGAATGAAATGGGCGAGTTTACAATCTCAATATTATCTTATAGAAGCGATAGTGTCCGTTATCGAGTACTACTTTCCTTTTGAGATATTTTTAACGCCAATTCTTGTTTTCTAAATCCCTAATTTGACGTTCGAGGCGATCTATCCTACCGCGCAATTCATCCATTTCTGCTTGACGAGGTACGCCCAAATCTTGCAGCATATTTCTCATCTGTCTTTCTACTTGTTTTTGCACCCCATCAGATTCGGTATTGAGCTGCGACATCAGATCGTCCACAAAAGATTTAGCTTGATCTGGATTAATTCGTCCGTCTTTGACCCACTCGTCGCTAACTTCCTTGATTTTTTCTGCTACCAAAGAAGTCGTGCCAATACCTACCATGAGTAGTTGCTTTAACCAGTCTTTATTATCCATTACCCTATTACCTCAAATTTATTTACCATGTTATTAGATAGTAGAATAACGAACCATAGATATTTTGTGTTTCTTTGTAAAGTTATATGGTTATTGAATGGCTTCAGTTTACTGTAAATTCAGAGTTTCGAGAACAGTTTATCCAAGAAGATGAAAAAATCTGGACTGCCGCCCTGGCTACTTATCCAGGTTTTTTGGGTAAGGAAGTGTGGATCGAGCCGCAAAAAAGCGATCGCCTTGTTTTTACGATTCGCTGGCAGACTCGCGAACAATGGAAATCAATTCCCCAAAAAGATTTGGCGGCGATCGAGCAGGAGTTTTCCACCGTTATGAAGGAGAAAGGGATTGATTATAAAATGATTGAAAGCAAAGAATATCAAATCCGTAAATTTCTCAATCAACAACAATAAGCAAGTATCGTTGAATGTCTAACTGTCCTAGATGTAAAAAGCCTGTAGAAGATCGGGCGATAAATTGTCCCCATTGTAATAATCCTCTCAAAGCTTTCGGTCATCCTGGGATGCCCTTATATCAGTCTGAAGATAATAGCAGTTTGTGCGATCGCTGTACTTACGATCACGATGATAGTTGTAATTTCCCCCAACGTCCTTATGCTACAAGTTGTACCCTCTTTCACGATGCCTCTATGCCTTTAGTGCCTGAAGTGACTACTCCCAAAAGTCAAATGGGCTGGAGGGGAATCAAAAATCGTTTATATCGCCATCGAGGTTTAATTGCGATCGCTCTATTAGTTATAGTTAGCGTGGCACTGGCTGTTAACTCTCTTTAGTCGTAATAGCGGAGAGGAGTCCTTCTTTTGGGGACTGATATATGGGTAATTCAAACCAAAAGGTAGTACCAACTCCAACTTCACTATCTATATAAACTCTACTATTGTGTTTCTCAATAATATTCCTCACAATAGATAGTCCCAAACCAGTACCCTCTAAAGTATGGACTCGATTTTCTACTCTGAAAAAGCGTTCAAAAATAGCTTCTTTGTCTTCGGCTGAAATGCCAATTCCCGTATCGTTTACTTCGATTCTAACGGCGGGCATTCCCAAAGTATTGGATTCTGCTGGGGTTTGATAAGCCCTTACCGTCACATCTCCCCCTGAATTGGTGAATTTTAAGCTATTACCCACTAGGTTGGTGAGTACTTGAAGTAATAGATCGTAATTACCCACTACCAAGGGTAAATTGCTCTCTATATCTTGGTGAAGTTTGATATCTCGATCCTTGGCATTTAGCTGACAAGTTCTTAAGGTTTGTTCGATAGGTTGACTTAAATCAACTTCGCTGAGGTTATAGGTGCGAGAAGATTCTAAACGAGACAAGTCTAAGACATCGTTGACCAAACGAGTTAAGCGATCTGTTTCGTGGTTAGCAGTATCGAGAAATTCCTTGCGTTGTACTTGGGTCAAATCTTCTCCATATTCGGAGAGGGTTTCAATAAAAGATTTGATATTAAATAAAGGAGTCCTCAATTC
>NZ_JBZNBU010000131.1:0-24194 GCF_058530065.1 Waterburya sp.
TTACCGCTACCATCAAATACTCTTAAATAGGTATCGGCACTAAATTCTTCATTAACAGTGGTTCTAATATTAACCGTAGCATCAGCATTGGGAATAAAGCGATAGATATCTATATCGCGATCGCCCACTATAAAACCGCTATCATTACCTAAATTAGCAAAGATGCTTTCCCCTGAAGTCAGATTTTTTACCCCACTACTGTCGATAGTGTTATCAGTAAGATTGCTCGCTTCTGCTAGGGGAATCAAATTACCGCTAATAGTATAAGTTCCCGTATCTCCTCCCGAACCACTACCCAAAGCAAAAGGATTAAAATTCTGATTGCCAAATCCCGTAACTGCCACATAATAATCTGTATTGGGGGCGACTTGATAGCGCAACAAAGAATCCGCAGTATCAGGGCGATCGCTCACGCCCAAACGTTGTCCTTGGCTATCAAAAATAATGGCTACGGTATTGACGGGATCTTCTTCGTTGGAAGTTACGGAAATATCTAAGATTCCCGCTGCTCCCGAATTAATTTTATAAAAGTCTACATCTCGATCGCCCACCACGCGATCGCCATCTACGCCAATATTTGCCAAGCGATCGACAATCGGCAAGGGAGTAACTTCAGAAGCTTGAGTAATACTACCGTCGAGGTCATCATTGACAAACGTGGTAATTAATTCGTATTGTCCTCCCGCACCAGTTTCAGGACGGTTATTGAAATTATTAACATCGTAGTTTTGATTGGAAAAGTCGGAAACTCCTACATAATAAATTTTGCCCCGTTCGACTCTGGTATTGATAAAACTATCGGTATTGTGACCGTAATTGCCAGGGGTATAATTGTCATTATCATCAAAACTGCCAGATACCAATTCCGTTTGTTCGGGGTTTGACAAAACGATTGCCGAGTTATTGGGATCGTTAAACTCAATTGCCATTCCGTTGTTATCGGTGGCTAAATCGTTATCGCTAGCAACTGGGGAATTATTAGGAGTGGTAATTTCGTTACCTTCACTATCAAATAAGCGAACGTAAGAATCAACGAAATCTTCTGGGAAGGGAGTATCGATATCAATAGATAAAACTCCATTATCGGGAGCGACAATACGGAAGAGATCCACATCAGAAACCCCCACTGGTTGCCCGTAATCCGTACCGATGATGCCTAGAAAAACTAAAGGATCGAGATCGCTGCCCACATTAACGTCAGACGCACCACTAATTAATCCATTCGGATCGGCATTGCTCAAACCAAACTGAAGGGAATAATTGCCCGTATCTCCATCAATACCACTACTAGGAACATTAGGGTCGTAATTAATGTTGTTATAACCGCTAATTCCTACATAGTAAGTACCTGGGTTTAAATCCACATCCAAACGAGAAAAAAGATTGCCCCCATTAAGATCGATATCGTCGTTGTTAGCAATTTCATTACCATTAGGATCGAACAAACGAATGTAGCTATCAAAATTCTCAGGATTATTAGGATCGGCAGCTACTTCTATACTGACTGTACCTGGGGAGGCTACCTGAAAACGATAAATATCAACGTCATTGTTTCTGACATTTTCCCCATCTCGTCCGATGGTATTAAAAATAGGCGCAACTGGCTCGCCATCTAGAGTAGGAGCATTTATTGCCCCAGCGATCGTGCCGTTAGAATCTCCTGCAATCAGATTATCGGGATTATTTTCTGGGGTTGGCGCAAAATCATCCGATCGCCTTTTGACCTCGGAAACGGCATTATAAACATTAATCCGAACATAAGTATCCTGGGTGTTAGTTACATTGTCGTCTTCATCATCTCCATCTATAATCGTATCCCCCGTAGAAACCAAAATTTCCCTGACTTCTTCGGGAGTTAATAAACGTCCGTTAAACTGCAACGATGCTTCCTGTAAAAGAGCTACCGTACCTGCTACATGGGGGGAAGCTTGACTCGTACCGCCAAAAGCAGTAACTCCACCCCCAGGAACGGTACTAGTAATAAAAGCTCCTGGGGCAAATACCACATTGGGCGAGTCTAAACGCTGGCTAAAACTGGCAATACGATCTGTTCCTGTACTGCGGTCTATACTGCCACTTTGCCAAGTAATGTTTTCTTGAGTTCCATCTTGCCATACAGCCCCGACAGCGATGGTGCTAGAAATAGCAGGAAAGGCTAAATTTTCTCGATTTAACGTTTCAGAATTGGTAAAATAGTTGTTCCCTGCCGCACCGACTACAGTAATGCCCGCATTTTCTAAACGTTGAATATCGTCAGAAATAATCGATTGGGACAATCCTGCTTCGGAGGTGAAAAAACCCGTTCCCAAGGATAGATTAACCGCTGTAATGTTATATTGTCCGCGATTATCAAAAACCCACTCTAGGGCATTCTCTACTTCTAATAAAGAACCACCGCCATTCTCATCCAAGACTCGCAAACCAATTAAACCCACATCGGGAGCAACGCCAATAGACTCGTCTGTAGCTCCAATCGTCCCTGCTACATGAGTTCCGTGTCCGTCGGGATCGGCAGGATCGGGGTCGTTATCGACAAAATCAAAACCAGCAACATAGTTAGGAGCGAGTAAAGGATGGGTAGTATCTATACCCGTATCAATAATTGCTACACTAAAACCACTGCCGTCTATTCCCGCAAAGTCAGGATCGTTACGCAATTGAGTTAGTCCGATCGTATCGAAGGCTGGATTGTTTCCTGAGTTGGCTTGCTCGATGGAGATCTGGCGATCGTCGATAGTAGTTTGTCTGTAATCTGATTTGGCAGAAATTCGAGCAATTTCGGCGGAGGAAAAAACTTTATCTTTAGTTAAACCTGTAAAAAGATAACCTTCATCCTCTAGAGTATCGCGATCGCCAAAATTCTCCTCTAAACTAAATTCTTGAGCCAAGTAGATAGTATTTGTCTCCTCAGAATATGCCCCTTGGGCAAAATCAATTTGTGTTTCAGGAACAATTTGAATCAGAGGAAAATTGCTAAAGTTATTACTAGTTTCTGCTTCTAGCCAATCAATTGCCAAGTCTAGATTAAAATTAAAGTCGAAGGCAATTTGTAGAGTCTCTTCTCTTGGAGAAGAATTAACCAAAGTTATGAGGTGATTTTGGGCTAAAAATAAAGACTGACTGCTAATTTGTGGCTTAAATGGACTCATGAAATCTAGAAAACAATTTTAGTTTCTAACTTCATACATAACACAAAATTAGTACTATTTGCTCTGAAATATCAGTAGAAACACCGATTTTATTTTAAGAGTTTAAATTGAGTTTCGATATGTAATCGCCAGTTCGGCGATCGACTACAATTAAAAAGGATTGAGTTTTGAATCCGATCGAGGTAAACAATTGCTCTCTTTGAATTCAAGCCAGCTTAAAGTTAATCAATAATATGAAATTTTTATCTAATAAATTGAGTGTTTACCCCATAGTTTTAACTATTGGCTGTGGTTTGGGGTTTTTAGGCAGTCATTATGTCAAGCGATCGGAAGTGGTTACTCAATCACAAGTTTATCCCGCGATCGCTCCTACTCAGTCCAGTCCTACCACCGCAGGACAAAACCCAGGAGATATTAACTTTATCGCCACTGCCGTCCAAAAAGTAGGTCCTGCGGTAGTCCGAATCGATGCTTCAAGGCAAATTTCCAGCAGTCTACCCGATAATTTAAAACATCCTTTATTACGCCGTTTTTTTGGCAATGAGGGCAACAACTCTTTAGAGTCCATGCCAGAAAAATTTGAGCGGGGTACGGGTTCTGGATTTATTATTGCTGCCGATGGTCGTCTGATTACTAACGCTCATGTAGTAGATGGAGCAGAAAAAGTTCAAGTGACTTTAAAAGACGGTCAAGTCTATGAAGGCAAAGTAATTGGCACTGATTCTTTTACAGATGTGGCAGTAATTAAAATTGACGCTCAAAATCTACCAACAGTTAATATGGGCGATGCAGAAAGCTTGACCCCTGGAGAGTGGGCGATCGCTATCGGCAATCCTTTAGGTTTAGATAATACAGTCACAGTAGGTATCATAAGTGCTTTGGGTCGTTCTAGCTCTCAAGTAGGAGTCCCCGACAAACGAGTCCGTTTCATTCAAACCGATGCTGCGATTAACCCTGGAAATTCTGGAGGTCCTTTGCTTAATTCGAGGGGGGAAGTAATCGGGATTAATACTGCAATTCGAGCCGATGCTCAAGGCTTAGGTTTTGCTATTCCCATCGAAACCGCTCAAAGGATCGCCAATCAATTATTTGCCAAAGGACAGGCAGATCATCCCTATCTAGGGATTCACATGATTAATATTACCCAGGAAACAAGAAAAGAAATCAATCAAAGTCAAGATTTTAATTTTAAAATTGCCCAAAATGATGGAGTTTTGATAGTCAGGGTGATTCCAGGTTCTCCTGCGGAGAGAAGCGGTTTAAAACCAGGGGATATTATTAGTAAAGTAGGCAATAATTCGGTAAAAACTTCTCTTCAGGTACAAGAACAGGTAGATGCTAGCGAAATCGGCTCTAGATTACCAGTAGAAATCTTACGCCAGGGTAAATCAAAAACTCTACAAGTCATACCCACTGCATTTCCTAGGGAGCAGATTTAACTGAAGGATGAATCAAATTTATGATAGCGAGCTAGTTTCGGGATGATTGAAGCAGAAGTTCATTCATCTTTAAGAGATTATTTACGGGAACATGGAGATAGAGATTTTCCCCATCACTTAACCATGGCGCGTTTGATTGCTAGAGCTTTGCGCTTAGATCGTCCTGCATTAATGCAAACTGGTAGTAGTGTCAGCAAATACTGTCTGAGTTATTTAATGCCCATTCTGTTGGGAGAACGTGGGGTAATTATTGTTGCTCCTGAAACGACACAACGCTATTTGCTAGAAACCGAAATTCCCAAATTGCAAAATTGGTTGGGAACGAACAAACCCGTGCGCCAGGGGGATGCTTGGCAAGATAGCGATCGCCTGTTACTAACTACTCCCGAACAATGGTTGAGCGATCGCTTGAATCAGAGCGGTAAGTTTCCCCCCAATATTCCGACAATTATTGAAAGCGCGAACTATCTGGAAGATTGGACGAGAAATTTACTAACTATTAGGATTGGAGAACGAGATTGGCAGGATTTAGCCACAAAAACTCCCGAATTTGCCGATTTAATCGATCGCATCAAAGCTTTACTTACCGAATCTATTTTGGCTCGTCCTCAAAATCCCTACGGCAATCATATTTTGTTGCGCTCGGAATTAGATTCGATTATTTATCTTTGTCGGATCTTGGCAGACAAACAATTGCTCGCGGGCAAGTTTCAGGAATTTTGGCAGAGATTTTCTCAAGAATATACCATTTCTTGGATTTCTCGCTCTCCTGGAGACTACAAGCAAAGGGATTGCGAAGCTAGAGCGGGCGGAAACGCCGAATTTAGTTCGGCTTGTTCCACGCCCGCTAGAAGGCATCGCATCTCAGACTGGTTTGCCATCAATCTCGCCCCTGGAGAAGTAAGAAACTACCTACAATCAATTTGGCAACAGCAACCAATAGTCATTTTGGGAGGTTTTCTCGATATTGACAGCACCGCCACCAATTACAAACAATTGTTGGGTTTAGATACAGAGATGTTAAGTCTTAAATTTACTCCCAACCGCCAAAACGATCGCATCAAGCTATATCTACCAGATCGTCTTCCTTTACCGAATACCCCCGATTTTCAATCTGCCCTAATCGAACAAAGCTTGCTCTTGGTTAGTCTGGGGAGCAAACATCAAGGCTTAATCGTGCTTATCTCCGATGACGTACCCCTACAGGGAAAAGTAGGTGCGGCTTTGGCAGCAGAATTTGGTTCGCGAGTTAAAGTAGAAAGCACTAATGCTAGCGATCGTAATATCCTAATTTGTAGTTGGTTTTTTTGGCAGCAACATCAAGAAAATTTACCCAATCCCAGATTAGCGATTATTGCTACTCTCCCCATACCTTCCTTAGAAAATCCTCTCGTAGCCAACCGCGTAACCTATTACAAAAACCGTCGCCAAGATTGGTTTCGACTCTATCTTCTACCCACAGCCCTAAAAACCCTCGAACAGATAATAGTTCCCTTGCGAGAATCCCAAAGTATTATCGCTCTACTAGACAATCGAGTCAATTCCCGCAGTTATGGCAGAGCAATTCTTTCCATCCTCGAACCTTGCGCCAGAATTAACTATCTCGATCCCACTTGGTTTGGCTATCCTAATTCTTAATTAGATCTCATCAAAATTATCTGTAGTTAACTCTCTCTACCGCTCAATAAGGATTTTATTAATTTACTTGACAACTCATAGTCGTTATGAGTATGATTTATATGTTGAAATTTTAAAACAAAATAAATTCTTTAATCAAGGAGCAAAACAACCATGATCGATACAGTACCTAGCGTAGTTTTCAAAACCAGAGTGAGAGACGAATCCGTCGAAGGACCTAATCCTTTTCGCTGGCAAGATAGAACTACCGAAGAACTTTTTAAAGGCAAAAAAGTAGTTGTCTTCTCGCTTCCTGGTGCATTTACTCCTACCTGTTCTTCCACTCACTTACCTGGATACGAAGAAAAATATGAAGAATTTAAAGCTTTAGGTGTAGACGAAATTATATGTATCTCAGTTAACGATGCTTTTGTAATGTTCCAGTGGGGCAAACAACAAGGGGCAGAAAAAGTTTTCTTGCTTCCCGATGGGAACGGCGAATTTACGCGCAAAATGGGAATGCTAGTTAACAAAGATAATTTGGGCTTTGGGATGCGTTCCTGGCGTTATTCAATGGTCGTTGACGACATGAAAATCGAAAAAATGTTTGTCGAGCCAGATTTTGGCGATAACTGTCCTACAGATCCTTTTGAAGTGTCCGACGCAGACACTATGTTGGCATATTTGAAAGGCGAAAAATAAACACTTCAATCTTGTAGGGACATCTAACTAAATGTTCCTACAGCAAACATTATGGGAGCGATCTATTTAGGCGCGATCGCATCATTGGGTGCGGGCTTGGCTACTGCGGTGGGAGCGTTACCAATTTTCTTTACTGCTCACCTAGATAAAAAATGGCAAGGTATTTTATTAGGGTTGGGTGGTGGAGTAATGCTAGCAGCTACGGCATTTTCTCTGATTATTCCTGGTAAAGAAGCTGCGGTAGACTTAGGCTATTCCCAATCAGAATCTGCACTAATAATTAGTATTGGTACGATTTTGGGGGCGGGTTTTTTATGGCTATTGCATAACTACTTTCCCCACGAACACTTTAATCAAGGCGCAGAAGGCAAAATCACCGAAAATTTTCAAAGGATTTGGTTATTTATCATTGCCATTACGATCCACAATTTTCCTGAAGGCTTGGCAGTGGGAGTGGGCTTTGGTGACGGCAGTATTTCCCACGGCTTACCTTTAGCATTAGGCATTGGCTTGCAAAATATGCCTGAAGGTTTGATTGTGGCACTAGCATTGAGAGAATTAGAATATTCGATCGCCTATGCCTTTGGAGTATCTCTCCTTACAGGGTTAGTCGAACCCGTTGGTGGTATTGTCGGAGCGAGTATTGTAAACTTCGGACAGGCATTTCTACCTTGGGGAATGGCGATCGCAGCAGGAGCAATGTTGTTTGTAATTGTCGATGAAATCATTCCAGAGATAGATCGCGAAAGTATCGCTCAAGAAGGAACATTAGGTATTATGACTGGTTTTGTGACCATGATGTTTTTAGATATGGCGTTTGGATAATCAAGCAACAAACGATCAACTTAAAGATCTACTAGCAGCCAGTCTAATAAATAATTGAAATAGATAGGATTAATTTTCTAAACTAAATAAATACCAAGGAGGAATTGATTATGGTTTCCACTGCTGACAAGCAAAAGCTTTACAGTACTCGCATCGACCTTGCTGAAGATATTCGCGTTAAAGAGATCGAACTGTTGAATCAAACTTTGGCGGCAACTTTGGATTTGAAAACTCAAACCAAACAGGCACACTGGAATGTTAAAGGCATGGACTTTTATCAGTTGCACGAACTGTTTGATGAAATGGCAACGGAATTAGAAGAATATGTCGATATGGTTGCAGAGAGGGTTACCGCTTTGGGTGGGGTAGCTATGGGTACTGCTCGTATTGCTGCTGATAATTCCATCATTTCTGAATATGATTTGGGTGCAGTGACAGGTGCAGAACACGTAACGGCTTTGGCTAATAGTTTTGCTACATATGCCAAGCACGTCAGAGAAGCTATCGATACTACTGACGACTTAGGAGATGCAGACACGGCAGATCTTTATACTGAAATCTCTCGCACCGTTGATAAACGTCTTTGGTTCTTAGAAGCACATTTAGTTTAATGATTTTGCTTTAGGGACTAAAAGTTAGAGAATTAATTATGAATACTTAGTAATGAATTCTCTAACTTGGAAAACTATGGCAGACACTAAAGGTGCAGAAGCGGTAGATAAAGCGATCGCATTAGGACAAGATCTCGATGGTTCGCCCATTCCTGAGAATAAACTATCGCTGTATAACAAAGTGATGGGGTTTGAAGCAGGTAGGCAAAGAAGCGGAGTCACCAACACCATGCGATCCGAAGGCTACGCGAAGCGTAATCGCGTACCGTCAGAATTGGCGCAAAACACCTACCTCAAGACGAATTAAATCAAATGCTGCTTGATGCGGAGTTTCCACCCTTAAAAGATAAAGAAATTGCTTTTTACTACGGCGGGAAGTAAAGCCTAAAATATCAGGAATATAAGAGTAGAAATAGTTATCTAGTCTTATATTCTTAATTATCTGGCTCGATTATTATGATCGATTTGTAATCCGTTCGTTCGATATTCTTTTCTTTGAAGTTATGGGTTAAAATCTGGATTGCTCTGTGATTTGACAATGTGTTTGTTCTTAAGGAGTTTTACTCCTAACAAACTCATACCAGAGAGGAGTAAACCAAGTCCAGGACTAAACTCAAAGGGAACTTCTACCCCGTTTCCTGCAAACTCAGAAAAAGCAAAAGCACCAAAACCCCCACTGCCAACAAAATCGATTTCCAGTTCTTTTATGTCTTGTTGGGCAAAACCGCCAACTATGGCTAGGGCATTTTCTCCCCCAACATATTCTCCAGAGTTGAGCAAACTACCATTGGTACTGGTAATAGGAGTATTAGCTTGTGAAGAATTAAATTTAACCGTTTCTGTGGTGTTGTCAGTAAAGGTAACAATAATATCTCCTTCGGCATCATCAACAATAACCACGCTTTCTAATCTAACCTGGCTTAAAATGTTGTCGTGGGTAAAGTCAACTATAATATCTCCACCACCATCATCATCTGGTACGCCATCCCCAGAATTTTCTTCGACGATTAGCAAGTTACCTTGAGGTGTTGTCTTGAAGTTAACATCGGGCTTAGATCCATTAGGGTTAACGCCATCTCCTGTAGCTAAGTCAGGATCTCCATGATTGTTACCATTATCACAAGCGTTGTTGTCTGGTGCTGCTGCGGAATTACTTCCGCCGTGAGGAACACACTCACTATCAAACAAACCCAAATTACCACCAGTAGCAGTTATATCAATACCGATAGGATTCCAAAGTTCGCCAATATTATTTTGTGTCGTATTATAAGTTTGAGCGGGGTTAGAATCTGACAAATCTAGATCTATGGATTGTCCGCCAGCACTATCTAAATCGTTTGCCTCTAAATCTACGCCATAGTTAATACTTCTAGTACCATTGGTATTTATAACAGCGGGATTTTTAAAATCTATCGAAAAAGCTAATACTTTTGGGTTAAATATTAAATCACTAGTGACTGTGCCTAATAAAGTACATATGAACAAATTGTAAAAATTGAAAGAAAAATTTTTGACAACTTGAAAATAAAAATAATTCATAATCGTTAAACATACAGCCGTTTTCAGTTGAATAGCTCTCTTGGAAAATTTACTAGTTCGTAGTTTTTAGTTTTTAGTTCTTAGTTTTTAAAGTTTAATTATGTGGTCTACCCATGTGAAAAGCGCAGTAAATTTCGTTTAATAAATATATGGATTTTGGATGTCAATGTTATCTTAACTACTTTCCAATTAGACGAAATCAGCAATTTAACCGTCTTTCAAGCAAACTTCAAACAAAAGTTGCCAATTAAAATAGTCAATTTTACAGAAGAAAAAATGAAATTTAAAGTACAAATTAGGATTTATGGGGAATGAGGCAAATTTGAAGAGTATTTTTGTATTTTTACTGTATTGTAGTTAACTAATTGAAAAGCCAATAATTAATCCGAGTACATAATTATAATTATGGCAGATACTAAAAATGCAGAAGCGATCGTTTTATCTATCGCTTTTCAAGTATTCAGAATAAAAATATTTCATAGTCTTTCAATATACCGCTCATCTAATTTTCATAGAGACAAAACATAATAGCTATTGCTGTATAAGATAACGTTGAGGTTATTACTATACTTTTGATTACCGTACATAATTTGTTCGCTAAACTAAATAATTTCACGGAAGGAGATAACCATCATGAGTTACGATTACGATTTATTTGTCATTGGTGCGGGTTCGGGGGGTATTGCCACTGCTAGAAGGGCTGCCCAGTATGGCGCAAAAGTAGGTATCGTAGAAAGCGATCGCTTGGGAGGAACTTGCGTCAACCGAGGTTGCGTTCCTAAAAAATTAATGGTCTACGCTTCCCATTTTCCCGATGCTTTTGAAGAGTCGGCAGGATATGGTTGGACAGTAGGAGAAAGCAGCTTTAACTGGAACAAAATGATTACGGCGGTAAACAATGAAGTCGATCGCCTTAACGGTATTTATAGCAGAATGCTGGATAATTCTGGGGTTGAAGTCTTTGAGGGTTCTGGTAGGTTTATCGATTCTCATACTGTTGCCATTGGCGATCAAAAGGTTACCGCCGAAAAGATCTTGATCGCAGTGGGGGGCAAACCTTTTAAACCCGACCATATTGAAGGTATCGAACATACCATTACTTCCAGAGAAATCTTTAACGTTCAAGAACAACCCCAGCGCGTCGTGATTATTGGTGGCGGTTATATCGGGATCGAATTTGCTTGTATTCTCAATGGTTTGGGTTCGGAGGTAACTTTGGTAATTCGTAGTGAAAAAATCCTTAATGGTTTTGATGAGGATATCCGCGATGAAATTCAAACTGCAATGCAGAATCACGGTATTAAAGTTATCAATAATTGCGATTGCGATCGCATGAAAATTGAGAAAACCGATTCTGGCTTAAAAATTACCGTACCTACCAGAGACAAGGGAGACACTACTATTATTGCCGATGCTGCTAGTTTGGCTGCAACGGGAAGAAAACCCAATCTGGAAAATCTAGGTTTAGAAAACACTGGGGTTGAAGTAGTGAATGGTGCTGTAGCAGTAGATGAATATAACCAAACTGCTGAAGATCATATCTATGCAGTAGGCGACTGTACTGATCGCATTAATCTAACTCCCGTAGCCATTAATGAAGGTAGAGCTTTTGCCGATACCCACTTTGGTGGAAAATCTCGCCAGATGAGCTATGAAAATATTCCTACAGCTGTGTTTACTACTCCCGAAGCTGCTACCGTCGGCTTAACCGAAGCAGAAGCCAGAGCCAAATATGGCGACGCAGTTAAAGTTTATCGCAGTAAATTCCGTCCCATGTATTATACTCTTCCAGGAAAACAAGAAAAAACCTTGATGAAGTTAATCGTCGATACCAACACCGACAAAGTAGTTGGGGCGCATATGGTAGGAGATAGCGCGGCAGAAATCATTCAAGGAGTGGCGATCGCCGTTAAAATGGGTGCAACTAAAGCAGATTTTGATGCTACTGTGGGCATCCATCCTAGTTCGGCAGAAGAGTTTGTCACTATGCGCTAACTCTGCCCATAGACAATGGAAAATTAAACGATCAGAGCGATCGCCTTATTCGATAAGGCGATCGTTTTTTTAAGTCAATATAAATAACCCATAACCTATGACCCATAATGGTTTAACCTTAGATTGAGCCAAAAAATATACAAAACTGCATATCCAATACTACTTGATAAATAAATATCTTTAGAAGCAAAACAACTCAAGTAAAACTGGAGATATAAATCATGTTTAATACTGATGACAACCTAATTTTTGACAATAACAATTTAACTGCTGCTTTTGAAGCCAATAACGATCCCCTAAGTTTAGATGTTGCTGCCAATAATACCGCTCCTGTAGGGCGTAGCATTGGAACTCTTTCCGCAGACAATTTTGTTATCGATCGCACCCAGGAAATTACAGTTATTTCGGGCAATGGCAACGTTGATTTTGGCGAAGGGCTATTTGATAATATCGATCTTTCTGATGTTTCTGTAGAAGCGGTGGTTAATTATAATCCTGCTACCATTGACGGCGGCGGAGTAGTAATCGATCCTGGGGATGGGGCAAGAGTATTTGACTATATTGCTTTAGCCGATGGTAGAGAAATTCTGTTTGAAGGAATCGATCGCGTGACCTTTGCCGATGGTATTGAAGATTTAACCGTAACTCCCAACGATCCTCTATTCGATCTACAGTCTAATCTCCACATTACAGGAGTACACAACGCTTGGCGGTTTACTCAAGGTTCTAATGATGTCTTAATCGGTGTTAAAGATACTGGTTTGGCGATCGATGCTAATGGGGATTTTCACCCCGATATTCGACGCAACGATACTTTATTTTTTAACGGCAATAACATTGGTTTAAGAGGCAATCTAGCGGACGATTTAGCATTAGCAGATGGTCAGGTTCAGCCCACTTCTCACGGTACTTCAGTTAACGGAATTATTGGGGCGGGAACTGATAATGGCGAAGGTATAGCGGGTATTAACTGGAATTCAGAAATCTATAATATCGATATTTTGGGGGGAGATGTAGGAGATCTGGGTACTGCTGTAGCAACTCAAGAAGCAATCAATACTGCTAAAGGTCAAGGACAACAGTTAGTGATCAATCTCAGCATTCAGGTTAACGATAGTTTTGACGTTCTCAATCCCATTCATAACGAATTTTATAATGTAGTTGCCAACAATCCCGACGTTCTGTTTGTCGTTTCTTCGGGCAACTTTGGGAATATAGGAAGAGAAGGACTTTCTTCTCCTGCTATTTTGGCGAGAGAATTTAATAATGTTATCGCAGTAGGGGCTGCTGCAACGGATACGAATTCCCAAGGTAATCCCGTCGCCCCTGGCACTAGACTAGAATTCTCTCAATTTGGCGAAGGTTTGACCGTAGTTGCCCCTGGAGACGTACCTAGCGTTAGTGCTGCTGCTGATGGGGAATTTAGCTACGACTTCTTTAATGGTACTTCTGCTGCTGCACCCCATGTAACGGGGATTGCTTCTTTAGTGTGGAGTGCTAACCGAGATTTAACGGCTGCTGAAGTCAAACAAATTATCTCGGAAACTGCCTACGATTTAGGCGCGATAGATTATGACTTGTTTACTGGTCACGGTATGATTAATGCGGATGCTGCGGTCAGAAAAGTGATCGCCTTGGGAAGAGAATCAACTACTGCTACAGTTTAAACTAAGATTCTAATCATGTTAAAGAGTAGAAAGTATCGACGGGTAAGTAATTGGTTATGGTTAGCTGCGGGTGGATTGTCTATCGTTTCTAGTTCTCCTGCCTCAGCCCAAAGTAATATTATTCCCGACAATACTTTGGGTGACGAACCTTCTGTGGTGAATACTGAAGCAGAATTATCCCTCGAACTCATTACAGGGGGAGCGCAACGGGGAAACAATCTTTTTCATAGCTTTCAAGAATTTAATGTTGCTGAGGGAAGAAGTGCTTATTTTGTTAGTACCGATGCCAATATTACTAATATTCTTTCGCGGGTAACTGGCAACAATATTTCCGAGATTTTTGGTACTTTAGGCACTTCGGGGGCATCCCAGCCTAATTTATTCTTAATTAACCCCAACGGTATTATTTTTGGCGAAAACTCCAGTTTAGATGTGAGCGCATCTTTTACCGCTACGACAGCTAATAGCATTCAATTTGCAGAACAGGGATCTTTTAGCGCGACTAACCCTGAAACTCCTCCTTTACTTACAGTTCAACCATCGGCTTTTTTCATCAATCAAATCGATCCTGGCAATATTCAAAATAACTCGATCGCTGAAATTGAAACAGAAGATAGTTCTTCCGAAGTTGTTGGGTTGCAAGTACCAGTAGGCGAAAACCTTTTGTTTGTCGGCGGTGATATTACTCTAGATGGCGGTAAAATCTTTGCTCCTGGAGGAAATGTGCAATTAGCAGCCATAGGAGGAGAAGAAACGGTAAATCTAGTTAATGACGATCTACTGGGTTTGAATATTTCTGAAACTATAGCTAAAGGGAATATCTTTTTGAGCGATCGAGCTAATATCGATGTAACTGATGCGCCTCAAGGTCGAATCAGCTTGGAAGCAAGAAATATTAATATCTCAGATTTTAGTAGTCTATTTGCTAACTCTGAAGCAGGATTGATCGATCTACAAGCAACAGAAAATATTCAAATTGGCAGAAATACTATCAATGGTGGCAGTATTAATTTACAATCACAATCTCTTTTTTTAGATGGTACTTCCATCATAGTTAGTAATTTTGGACGGGGAGAATCGGGGGATATCGCACTTAAAGCTGGTGAATCGATCTCGATCGCAGGAGGAAGTCTTAGAAATCAGACTACAGATGTTGCTGGTGGCAATATCAACATCGAAACAAATTCTTTTTCTCTGACTGATGGGGGAAGAATCAGTACTGTTAGCTTGGGAGATGGAAAACCAGGAAATGTTAATATTAGAGCCAGAGACTCGGTAATTATAAGTGGGGTAGATCCTACATTTGGCTTATCTGGTGGCATATCAACTACGATCAATTTGCCTTCAGATTCGGGAGAAAGTAATCAAAGTGGTGACATCAATATCGATGCTGGATCTTTGTTGTTGACAGAAGAAGCTTTTTTAAAATCAGGAACTTTTGACGGTTTGAGTACTGGTGGCAAGATTAATCTCAATGCAGATAATATTACCTTAGAAGATGGAGCAACAATTTTCACTACGAGTGCCAATGGCGGTAGTATCGACATCCAAACCCAAGATTTAGCAATACTCAATAGTTCAATTCAAGGTGGGATTGGTATTGCATCGGGTTTTACTGGGGCAAAAGCTGGAGATATTAATCTTAATGCTGACAACAGTATATCTATTGAGAGCAGTGCAATATTTAATCAAGTAGGTGTACCAAGAAATAATAATGCTACTGGAGATGGTGGCAATATCTTGATCGATACTAAATCTCTAGAACTTACTAATCTTTCCCTAGAAACTAATAATACCTCGCAAATAGTTGCTCGAACTTTTGGCGATGGAGATGGCGGAAACTTGATCATTAATGTTGAGGAGTTGACTCTTAAAGAAGGTTCGATTATTTCTACTTCTACTGGAAGTAGAGGAAGAGGGGGCGATTTAACAGTCAATGCTGCCGAATCTATAGAGTTGATTGGTGGTGCGATTGATAATCTTGATAATCCTCCTACTAGTTTACTTTCCCAAACAGCAAGTATAGGGCAAGGGGGCAACATTAGATTGACAACGCCAAATCTAATTATTAGAGATGGTGCAGGAATTTCTACTCAAACGTTTGGTGAAGGACAAGGGGGAAATATCGAGCTTCAAGTTGCTGATACTATCGAACTAATTGGCGTATCTTCAGGGAATGTTTCATTACCTAGTGGAATATTTTCGTTAACTTCTGGCTTATTTACCGACAATCCAGCAGGAAAGGCAGGAAATTTAACCGTTGAAGCTGGTAATTTGAACGTACGAGAAGGAGCGAGAATAGATGCTTCGACTACTAGCGATGGTCAAGCAGGAGAAGTTGATATATTAGCGTTTGAAACAATAGAGTTAGATGGTTTTTATAGCGGCATATTCACTGACACTTCAGGGGAAAATCTTACAACCAATTTCGATAATGCTGGCAATGCAGGTGATTTGGAAATTATTACCAATAATCTGAATATTAACGAGCGCGCTAGGATTTCTGCCACTACTTCTACTGATGGTAATGGAGGAAATATTACTATTGTTTCTAACGACAATTTATTTATAGAAGACAATTCGAGCATTGCTGTCAGCAGTACTGGTAATGGAGTGGGAGGTAATATTAACCTAGAAACTGCTAACTTGAGTTTGGATAATAATTCTCTCGTTACGGCACAAACTTTTTCTTCTGACGGGGGCAATATCGATCTGCAAGTTACAGATTTATTGACTCTAGACAACCAAAGTAACATTACTGCCACTGCTGGTACTGCCGAAGCGGGGGGAAATGGAGGCAATATTAATATCGATACGGAATTTATTATTGCTTTTTCAAACGGTAGTAACGATATTACTGCCAATGCTTTTGAGGGAAGGGGAGGCAACATTGAAATTTCGGCGGAGTCTTTATTTAACATCGAACCCAGACTTTCTACTCCCCCCAACGATACTAACGATATCGATGCTAGTTCTCAATTTGGTTTGAATGGAGATATTTCCATCGATACTCCCGATGTCGATCCCGCTAGAGGCTTAGAAAATCTTCCCAATAATATAGTCGATGCTTCCCGTTTGATTACCCGCAATTGTTTGAGTAGCGGTAACGAAAAACTAAATCAATTTGTCATTACTGGTAGGGGTGGTTTGCCCAGCAACCCCAATCGCTTGTTATCTGGAGATGCTACCCTTTCAGCAGACTGGCTAACTCTACCCGACAAGATCGAACCATCTTCTGTATCTGTAAAAAACTCTCCAGTCTCGATCGCAAGTAACCCGATTATTGAAGCAAAAAATTGGAAAATCAAACCAGATGGTACGGTAGTTTTGTTTTCTCCTTCTGATACAAACAACATATCCGACCTATTTTTAAATGCTGATAGTTGCGATACTTTTTAGTAGATATTTAATTGGATATGTTTAAGTTAAAGCGATCGCTATTTTTATTTTTATTATCTTTTTTTCTGGTATTAACTCCAATCACCCAGTCACCAACTCACCCAGTCACCAACTCTCCAACTCACCCAGTCACACAAATCATCAAACAAGGCAGACTATTATACGAAGCAGAGAAATATAGCGAGGCAATTAAAACTATTCAACCCGCAGTCGCCATCTACCAAGAGAAACAAGACTTTCTTCGCACTGCCATGGTGCATAACAATCTGGCTTTAGCCTATCAACAGTTGGGCAAACAACAACTAGCCCAAGAGAATATCGATAAGAGTTTCAAAATCATTAAAAATACGCCTAAATCTATCGAACAGCAAAGTATACTCGCCCAAGCTCTAGATATTCGGGGCAAACTTAACTTAAATAGCGGTAAAGCAGAACAAGCTTGGTCAGATTGGGAACAAGCAGTAATTAACTATCAAGCAATTAATCATAAAGTTGGTATAACTCGCAGTCGTATTAATCAAGCTCAAGCCTTACAATCTTTAGGGTTTTATCGTCGGGCTTTACAAACTTTGGAAAAAGCTCAACAAGCACAGAAACTAGATAATGCTTTAATTTGGCGATCGCTCGGTAATATTTTTTTGGCTATGGGCGAGTTAGATCGAGCAGAAGATTCTTTATTACTTAGTTTAGATTTAGCACGAGAATCTAATTCCATCTCGGATATTAGTTCGGCTTATTTTAGTTTGGGTAATTTAACTCGATCGCAAGGAGATTTGGATGAAGCAAAAACTTACTATCAACAAGCGATCGCAACTACCTCCGATCTTGCGTCTGAAGTGCGATCGCGTTTGAATTTACTATCTATTTTAATTATCAAAGAAGAGGATTATTTAACTGAAATAGACCAAATTAAATCTTTATTACCTAAATTACCTCTCAATAGGTTTAAAATATACGCTAAAGTCAATTATGCTCAAAATATCTTTAAAATAAATCAAAATATAGATACTGTAAAAGATATCTTAGAAGCAGCGATCGCTCAAGCACAACAACTCGAAGATCCTCAAGCCGAAGCCTATAGCCTAAAGAGTCTGGGAGAATATTACGCCCAAAAACAACAATGGCAATCAGCGATCGCCTTAACCCAAAAATCCTTAATTATCGCCCAACAAATAGATGCTAAAGATATTGCCTATCAAGGACAATGGCAACTAGGGAAAATATATCAGCAGCAAGGAAAAACCGAACCAGCGATCGCAGCCTATCAACAAACCGTAGAGCTATTACAAGCTTTACGGAGCGATCTCGTAGCGGTAAGTTCTGAAGCGCAATTTACTTTTAGAGAAAGTATCGAGCCAATTTATCGTCAATATGTCAGCTTATTGCTCGATTCTGCCGAACCAGGGGCAGAAAAACTGATTGCAGCCCGCAGCGCGATCGATTCTTTGCAACTAGCCGAACTAGAAAACTTTTTTCAGGCTACCTGTCTTAATGCCCAAACAGTGGCGATCGATCGTCTGACAGACGAAGGAGATTTAGCCACGGCATTTATCTATCCCATTGTGCTGGCAGATCGCTGGGAAATTATTCTCAAACTACCCCAACAGCCACTACGTCACTATACTACTCCCATTGAAAATCCCGATCGCACCGAGCGAATATTAACTAGATTCAGTCAAACTCTGGCACAAAGAAACAGTCGCGAAACCCTACCCTTAGGAAAGTTAATCTATAGCTGGCTAATCGAGCCATTATCAGCAGATTTAGCCCAAAGCAAAGTTAAAACTTTAGTCTTTGTCTTAGATAGCAGCCTGCGTAATATTCCCATGTCTGCCCTCCACGATGGCGAACAATATCTGATAGAAAAATATGCCGTTGCCATTACCCCAGGCTTACAACTAATTCAACCTCAAGCGATCGCCAATCAAGATCTTCAAGCTTTAACCGCAGGTTTAACCGAAGCCAGATCGGGCTTTCCGCCCTTAAAATTTGTCGCCAATGAATTAGAAACAATTCAAGCCAAGATTAATAATACCCAACAGCTATTAAATCGAGAATTCACTAATGACGCTTTCCAAGAACAAATAGCCAACATTCCTTTTCCTATAGTCCATTTAGCAACTCACGGTCAATTTAGTTCTCAAGTCGAAAATACCTTTGTTCTGACTTGGAACGATCGCCTTAATGTCAACCAACTGAGTAATCTACTACAGCAAAGCAGTCAACGAGAACAAGTGATCGAACTACTAGTTTTGAGTGCTTGCGAAACCCTCACAGGCGATCGTCGTGCAGCCCTCGGATTGGCAGGGGTAGCAGTCAAAGCAGGGGCACGCAGTACTTTGGCAACTCTCTGGCGAGTTAATGATGAGGCAACATCTCAATTGATGGGAGAATTTTATCAAGAATTAGCAGATCCTACTGCACCCATAACTAAGGCTGAAGCCGTACGTCAGGCACAACTAAAACTAATCCAAAGCGATCGCTTTAAACATCCTCATTTTTGGGCTGCTTATATTCTGGTTGGTAATTGGCTGTAACTGTCTATCGCAATAGCGAATAGCGAGTAGGGAGTAGGGAGTAGTAAGTAGTAAATAAAGGTCTTTCTCTAGAGTATGTACTTTTCCTGAGTGATTATGCAAAAAGTTTTATTTTAAGTACCTAAGCAGAATTATTTGTATATTCCATATTTTCCTAACCCCTAACCCCTAACCCCTAAACCCAATCTCAACTATCCAATTAATTTTGCACAACTACTTATTTTTTATATGTAATTTTTGACATATGTAATTGGATTAGATATTTTGAAGAAACTACATAGCTTCAACCTTAGCAATTGTTCGATCGAGCCATTTCACATACATTTGTTCGTATGCTAGACCATTTTCGAGAGTTATCTGCCAAAATTTGGCTTCTCGCTCCAGATCGAAGCGATCGCTATTTACTGTTGGCGCAGATGTTTCTATTTGAATTTGCCGATACTCCTCTAATTGCTGCTGATGAAGCTGACGTTGAAACCTAAGCTCGTCCAATACGCGATCGCGAGAACCAGAAAAAAACAACCTAACTAATAAACTATACTGACATATAAATAAACAAGCCCATAAATCCTGCAAGGGGGGATGAACGATCGCTCTACTCTTCAGTTAAAGCGATCGCCCTTAGTTCTTAACTAATTGAGAAAATGACGTTGTTAGACAAAAACTAAATCGGAAGTTTCAAATCCATCACCAACTAAAGCAATGAATTCATCAAAAGCTAAGTCAAAAGCACCGTCGCCATCATTGTCTAGGGCAATGGCAACATTATTACCTTCATCATTAACCAAGATCGAATAATCTTCGATGCTACCAGCAAGCTGGATGGTATCTTCTCCAGAAACAAAGTGAGAGATCTCTGCATAGTCATCAAAACCAGATGAACTATACAATGCACCACTTTCATCCCCTAGGACGAAAAGATCTGCTCCCTCTGCACCAGTTAAAGTATCTCGTCCGTCAACTCCGTTGTCATCAGATGCAACATCTTCAGGTGCAACTCCAAACAGAGTTTGATACATGATGCGGTACATATCGGTATTATCTACCGTATCTTCTAGCAGATCGGAATTTAAACCATAGGCTTTAGAAACAATTCCCCCTGCAACATCAGTTCGACTGACGTAAGCTACGCCAAAATCAAAGATATCGCCGTCTGCATCAATATCGCCAGTGGTAAAAGGTGCAGTATCGTTACCAGTTGTACCGTCGAGGGGATATTGAATGCCATCAGCATCATCCCCAAAAGAAGTAAATTCTGATTGCACGCCAATTGTGCCGACAGTTTCGCTATCTTCGTCAACATCGATTACTTCCAAACCACCTGCATCGCTATCAGCAGCGGTCAGAACTAAGGTGTTGGGATCGACGTTGTTAACAAATTCTTGTGCAACGCCAATGGCAGCATCAGCCCGTAAAGTAGCTTCAATTGCTCCCGCAGCATTGTTGTTATTGGGGAAGTTGTCCGAACCTTCTTCTTCCAGGACGACCATAAAGCCATCTTCAGCATGAGTAAATTTATCTAGTGCCAAAGTGGTTTCTAGCATTTCAGCAACCGTAGGCGGGTTTTCGTTGCCAGGTTGTCCGTAAAGAATCAGATTCCCCTCTTCATCCACAAAACCTTCTTCAACTAGTTCTGCTTCATCAGTATCGTTATAAGTGTCTTCCGCAGCAAAAACACCAAGAACTTTTTCTGTATCTGCGGGTAAGGCTGCCAATTCTTCCCGAGTATAGACAACGGTGTAACCTAACTCTTCCGCTTCGGCGATTAGATTGCGTCCGTCTTCGCGGATACCTTCTTCGCCAAAACGCCCCACAGTACCTACGGGTAAATAGTGAATCTCACCACCACCCATAATCACATCAACTCCAGATTCAAGAATTTCTAGAGTAATGGCTTCAACATCGCGACGGCTCTCTACATCGGCTAAAAAAGCACCAGTACCAGGTTCGGCAATAAAACCAGAGTTAATAACTGCGGTGGGTTTGTCAGATGCGATCGCTTCTTCGAGAATAGTAGTGCCTGATTGACCAGAAAGAGAAACAACGGGATTTCCTGCTTCATCTAAACCAAAAGAATCAGCCTGTACTTTGACCCCAAAAGCATGGGTAACTGCCCCTGCATTAGAAGTTCCCACAATGCGGTCTTCCATGTGTCCCAGGTAAACCCCCGCATCGGTCATATTATCCCAGTTTAGTCTGCCGTCTGCTCCTTCGGAGACAAAGCGAGCAGCAGCATAATGAGAAGGACTAGTACCGTCGGGGTGAATAAAGATTACGTTACCCGTATCTTCGGTAGGTTCTGGTGCTTCGGGAATGGCAAAATCGTCGGGAACTCCTGTTGGTGGTGCTAACTCCACATCGAACAAGGTTTCGTACATCAAACGATAGATGCCAGTGTTATCTACCGTTGCAGGAAGTTTTTCGGCATTTAAACCATAAGATTTAGACACAATGCTGCCCGCAAAATCGGGATTACCAGCCCACAAAACACCAAAGTCAAAATTATCCCCATTAACATCGGGTGCGCCAGTAGTAAAGGGTGCGGTGTCGTTACCAGTAGTTCCGTCGTAAGGAATTTCAGTATCGAATGGGGTTTGAATTTCGGTAGTTCCTACGGTTTCAGGGTCGTCAAAAATATCATCTACTTCTAAGCCACCGCCATCGCTATCGGCTGCGGTAACTAATAGAGTGTTGGGATTAGTATTATCGATGTATTCTTGGGCTACCCCAATAGCTTCATCTGCCCGCAATACTGCTTCGATTGTGCCAGCAGCATTATTATTATTACCAAAGTTATCCGTACCCTCTTCTTCTAGGACAACAAACATCCCATTTTCAGGATCGCTAAAAGCATCCAAACCTAAAGTTGCTTCTAACATCTCTCCAACAGTGGGTGGGTTTTCATTACCAGGTTGTCCGTAGAGGATTAGATTGCCATCTTCATCGACGAAGCCATCTTCTTTTAAAGCTGCTTCGGGAACGTCGTTGTAGGTATCTTCCGCTGCAAAAATACCAAGAACTTTTTCGGAGTCGCTGGGTAAAGCTTCTAGTTCTTCGCGGGTATACACCACGGTGTAACCCATTTCTTCCGCTTCTTCGATTAAGTTGCGTCCGTCTTCGCGAACCCCTTCTTCCCCAAAGCGTCCCACCGTACCAACGGGTAAGTAGTGGATTTCGCCACCACCCATGATGACATTAACCCCAGATTCGACAATCTCAGCCGTGATTTCCGTTACCTCGCTACGATTTTCCACATCGGCAAGGAAAACACCAGTTCCAGGTTCGGCAATAAAACCAGAATTAATAACCGCAGTTGCTTTGCCTTCTGCGATCGCTTCTTCCATAATCGTCCCACCTTTACCTGAGAGGGAATTATAGTCATTGCCAAATTCGTCAAAACCATAGCTACCAGCAAAAGGTTTAATCCCATAGGCGTGTGCCACTGCACCACCATTGGAAGTTGCCGTAATGCGATCGTCTAAATGTCCGAGATAAACACCTGCGTTGGTCATCTCGTCCCAGTTTAGTCTACCATCGACACCTACTGAGGCAAAACGTCCTGCTGCATAGTGAGCGGGACTCGCTCCGTCAGGATGGATAAAAATTACACTGTTGTTGTCAGTCATAATTCCTCTTGATTTTGTTATTAATGATTAATTGTGCAAGTCTTTTATCCAATCAATTTGCGATTGCTGAATTATTGACTCTCAGTAATTTCTTGGTTTTGTAAAGTCATCTTTAATACTTACAGAGGAATATTAAGAAAATATAAAAACAATGGTTATTTTTTGTTTAATGTAAAGTAAAGGCGATCGCCAAACATGATTCAAACTTAAAAATTTCTTATAAAAATAAAAATGCTAATCAAACAAAATTAGATGATATCGATCGCGTCTTGGTAGAATTAAATAATTTAATTTGCTTAGAAGAATTAAAAACAGAAATCAATAGCCTAATTGACTTTCTAAAAATCCAGCAAAAAAGAGTAGAAATGGGCTTACTAAAAGTTCCTCTAACTCTGCATTTAGTTTTTTGTGATTCTCTTGGTACTGATAAAACTAATGTAGTTTAGACTAAAAAAATAATCAGAAAATAATTCAGCCAGTTGAAAATAGCTGAAATATAAAACAAATAGTTAAAAACTAAAATTATTGTTTGGATTTTGTTTCTCGCAAAGCCGTTTACCCCGAGCCAAACGGGGCAAGCCCAGCTTCGTGTTCTGGGCAGAGACGCAAAGGTACAAAAGAAGAATTTTTAGCTCTCCTTTAATTAGTAGAAAAACAAAACTAAATACTAAAAACTAAATACTACGAGCAAGCAAAAGTAGTTATATTACTGATTTTCTAGCTTCGGATACAAAATATACATTTTTTAAGGAGAACAAATGAAAACTGCAAAAACTTCAATGACTATAGCAGCAGCAGCGATCGCACTTTTAACCCCAAATGCTGCTTACGCTAGAGTGGCGATATTGATTCCTTAAATTGCGATCGCACACCCCTAAATTTTGCATTTGTATGTTGGTTCGGTAATTTTAGTGTTGAAATTCAGAGCGATCGCTTGTCGGTGTAAGATTTTAAGAAGTGGGCGGAACTCCCCAACCTCGCGAAGCAGGTTGTGGGATGGATAGCCCCGCCGATAGGCGTTATTGAAACAGTTAATAAGAAATTGATGAAATCTTGATACATTAGTAGTTCTAGCTGTTGTATAATAA
>NZ_JBZNBU010000132.1:0-7633 GCF_058530065.1 Waterburya sp.
ACAGCCGTTTTCAGTTGAATAGCTCTCTGGGAAAATTTACTAGTTCGTAGTTTTTAGTTTTTAGTTCTTATACCAATTCTCAAAAGTGTCTGGAGACATCAAGACATTTATCTCTTTTCACCAAAAAACCACAACCTTTGTTTTCCCTACACCCTATCCCCTAACCCCTACACCCTAACCCCTGCCACAACCGAAGTCTCTCGTTGTATTCGAGAATTGGTATTAGTTCTTAGTTTTTAAAGTTTAATTATGTGGTCTACCCATGTAAAAAGCGCAGTAAAATTACTATAAATCTCAATATAAACCGTATCTTTGTAAGAGAGTATCTATTAGTTTAGGTAAGCTTTTGGCAAGTTGTTTTCCATCGTTAAAGCTCAGTTGTTTGTAACCAACCATATCAAACGGTGGCGTACCTGATAAATCCGAACGTTCCATATTGAGAAGCAAAATTTGCCCGTTATCTTTATGCTGAATGCCATAGCCCAATTCAACGCAAACGTTGGAATCTATTAATAAATTAGACCCTTCTTCTCTTACTATATTGCTAATGGGGGTCACGTCAGCAATCAGTAAAAGACTTTTATTAATTTTGCGAAATTGACTGTTACTAAGACGTAGGGGCGATTCGGATGATTGTGGTGTTACCTCTAAAGATAGAGGAATGCGCGATCGCGTAGACAGTTTGTCGATAATGTTATGTAAAGCCTCAGTAATGGCTTCATTAGCTGGTTGATAGTGCTTTTGAGGACTGTAGTAGATAATTGGTTCGAGTCCTGAAATGCTAGTGCATTTGGTGAAATATATTTCTTGGGAAACCAAATCTACGTTCGATACTATATATGTACCGCTACCTTGGATATAAAACTCTACGGTTTTATTGGCTAGATAATTTTCAAACCAATCCGATCCTTCTACTTCCAAGCGATCGTCTAAAAAATCGGCTCGCAAACCCGTTTTTAATAAACTATTTCTACTCAAACGTAGAGTACAGGGTTTTTGAATTACTTTTTTGATTGGTTCGTATTGTTCTAAATACCAAGCTTTTAACGCGATGATTGCCACGATAGTCCGTAGGAGAGAATAAAAATTTTCAACTTCTCTAGTCTAATGTACGTTAGCAGTACGCGCTAATATCTTCTCCACAAACATCTGCTAAATAGCAAATTGCCCGAAAACGCAGGGCTACAACCTCATTATATAGAGGATTGAGCTTGCACATGGGAGGAATTTTGACAATAGTACGTCCGAATAATTTAATTTCCTTTTCAAAAGGACATTGGCTGGGAATCGAACGACAAATACGATGGGCTAGGGTGCTATTTTTGACTTCTACGCTGTCCAACCATTTTCTTAGTGGAGCAAAAATGTCAATTTTGGATTTTGGTTTGTGTATTGCGTTCATAATTAACTCCTTCACTGCGATCGATACTTTTTAGTTATTGACGGTCAATCCAACCTCATTCTTAATTGTTGAAGATATTTACGTTGGAAAACTTCAATTCATGCTTCTAATTCGAGCTAATGTCCATTAAATTACAAAAATTGTATTTAATAAGTGACCTGGATCTTATTTGAGAAACATCTGAACTCTAGAATTTTTCTTAGTTTTTGCTGTTATCATCCTGCACGATTTTTCAGTTATCGTGCATGAGTATAATCGCTTAATTTTGATAAAGATTACTTGAAGTCCTAGTTAAGAATTTGTAAATCTAATATTAGTCAAGATCGAACATAAGGTAAATAAAATGTACCTGGTATTTTCTAACAGATAAAAATATTTTATTTTGTTATCTGTGTAACATTTGTTAGATTCTTTGCCTTTGTTAGTGCTTTTTAAGCATGACCTAGCACTCTAAAGTAATTAGACTCAAACCTTATTAGTTTTCAATCGACTATCAAAATTGGCTTAAAGATGTATAGATATTCAAGCAAAAATATTGTTACAAAATTGACTGAAAACTGAAACCTTAGTTTAGGTAAATTCTACTCATTAACTAAGAGAAACTTGATTCGTTTGACACAGTAAGCTCAACTATTACTGAAACTAATGACACGAGATACCTGGAATATTATCTCTGGAATTAAATGGGATTTACGAACATTATCGATTGAATCAGACATTCAATTTTTCTTGCCATAGGTCAGTATAACGCTAGTAATTTTTAGTTGCAGGGAAAAATGTAGTCAATGTTACTAAATTGGCGAAAATATTCTCCAGTCTCTTTTTTTGATTTAAGACTGTATCAAACAATCACCCTCGAAACAATTGTGATAAATACCTTGAGTTACCAAAATTGTGGCAATGAGATTAGTGAGAACGATCGCAAATAAAATCAGAATTTGGTAGGAAGCAGCATCGAGAGGATTACTACCGCCCAATACTTGTCCCGTAAACATTCCTGGCAAACTTACTAAACCAACAACCACCATATTATTCAGTATAGGAATCAAGCCCGTGCGAATCGCTTCTTTTTTGTAGGCAAAAATAGCTTGGTAAGGAGTAGCACCCAAACAAAGATGAGTTTCTATTTCCAAACGATTTTGATTGATACTATTTAAAAAGCGATCGCCCGCTAAGGATGCGCTATTCATAGCACTGCCAAATAACATTCCCGCCAGAGGTATCAGATATTGAGGCTCGTACCATTTATCGGGTTGGATAATTAGAAGAATAATATAAGCCAGGGTAAAAACACTACTGGCAATTAAGGATAAAGCTACAGTAGGTAAAAGTCCTTTAAATTGCTTATCGATGCGGTTGCGAGTCACAATAGTCGCAATTGTCAGCATGATGCCCAGAATGATAATTACCGCCCACCAATTATCGATCGCAAACACAATATCTAGAACATAACCAATGGCAATCAACTGCATCAAAGAACGCACCGCACCATAAGCCAGTTGCTTTTCTAAACCTAATTTTTGCCAGAGAGACAGGGAGATGGCGATCGCAATTATGCCCAAGCACAACACCAGATCGAATGTATCGAGGGAAATTAAATCTTTCATTTGGTAATTAATTATAAATTGTAGGGGCTGTTCGGGAACAGCCCCTACAGGTTGCTGAAATATAAGTTTATTTGTATTAATAATAGATGTCAGATTGTTAAAACAGGGAAAGTTGCGGAGATGGGGAGATGAAAAAACAGATTATTAAACTGCGAGAACAATTGCAAAAAGCGGGATATGCTTATTACGTCCTCGATAATCCAATTATGGAAGATGCAGTATACGATCGCTTGTACCGCCAGCTACAGGATTTAGAAGCCCAATATCCCGAATTAATTACTCCCGATAGTCCGACACAGAGGGTAGGAGACAAGCCAGCATCCCAGTTTAGTTCGGTTAAACATAATATACCTCTATATAGTTTGGAAAATGCGTTTAATTCTGAAGAGTTGGCTAAGTGGGAAACTCGCTGGCAACGACAGTTGGAATCCTTACCCAATGAATATAGTTATGTTTGTGAATTAAAAATTGATGGTAGTGCGATCGCTTTAACTTACGAAAACGGTATTTTAGTTAGGGGAACAACTCGCGGTGATGGAGTAGCGGGGGAAGAGATTACCCAAAATATTAAAACGATTCGGACTATTCCTTTGAAGTTGAATCTGGAAAATCCTCCAGCTAGGGTAGAAGTCAGAGGAGAGGCATTTTTACCTTTAGCTGTTTTTGAAGCAATCAATCAAGAACGAATTAAGTCGGGAGAAGCATTATTTGCCAATCCTCGCAATGCTGCTGCGGGTACTTTGCGTCAGCTAGATTCTAAAATAGTAGCCCAGCGCAAGCTAAACTTTTTTGCCTATACCTTATATATTGTCGATTCAGAACAACAAGAGATAGCTTCTCAATGGAATTCTTTAGAGTTACTACAAGAGATGGGCTTTTTAGTTAATCCCAACCGCAAGCTGTGTAATTCTCTAGCAGAAGTAGAAGCCTACTTTAAGGAATGGGATACGGGAAGAAAAACCCTACCCTATATGACTGATGGGGTAGTAGTAAAACTCAATGACTATCAACTCCAGAAACAATTAGGCTTTACCAATAAATTTCCTCGTTGGGCGATCGCACTTAAATATCCCGCCGAAGAATCTCCCACTATTGTTAAAGATATTATTGTGAATGTCGGGCGTACTGGGGCGGTAACTCCCATGGCGGTGATGCAGCCAGTACAGCTAGCAGGCACGACGGTACAACGGGCAACTCTCCACAATAGCGATCGCATTTCAGAATTGGATATTCGTATTGGCGATACGGTAATTATTCGCAAGGCAGGGGAAATTATTCCCGAAGTAGTTCGGGTATTGCCCGATTTGCGCCCTGAAGGGACTATTCCCTATCAGATGCCACAAGAATGCCCAGAGTGTAATTCTCCTTTGGTACGCCCAGAAAATGAAGCGGTGACTCGTTGCGTCAATATTTCTTGTCCTGCTATCTTACGGGGTAGTATCATTCATTGGGCTTCCCGCAATGCTTTAGATATTCGCGGTTTGGGAGAAAGAATCGCCATTCTTTTCATTGAAAATAAGTTAGTCGCTTCCGTTGCCGATTTATATTCTTTAACTGTGGAACAAATAGCTAGTTTAGAACGGATGGGGCAAAGATCTGCTGCCAATTTAGTAGATGCGATCGCCGAATCGAAAAACCAATCTTACGATCGCATTTTATACGGTTTGGGTATTCGCTATGTAGGCAGTACCAACGCCAAGATTTTGAGTAACAGTTTTCCTTCGATTGAAGAATTATCCCAAGCACCTTTTGAAGCAATTGAGGCAGTATATGGCATCGGCGAAGAAATTGCCCAATCGGTATTTGAATGGGTTAGAGTTCCAGCTAATCAAGCTTTGATCGGTAAATTGCAAGAGGTAGGATTAAATTTTAAAGCAGACACAACTAATAGTAATAGTGAAGAAAATAATCTCAATTCAGTTCTAGGGGGAAAAACTTTTGTGATTACAGGAACTCTCCCCAGTTTAAAACGTAATGAAGCCAAAAAGTTAATTGAAGATGCAGGCGGCAAAGTAACGGGTTCTATCAGTAAAAATACCGACTATTTATTGTTAGGGGAAAATGCAGGTTCTAAACTAGCTAAGGCTGAAAAATTAGGCATCACTCGGATAAGTGAAGCTGAATTATTAAAATTGATTAAATCCTAAACAATATTTTCTTGATACTGCTATGGCAATCCCCTTATTTGAATTAACCACAAGTAAGATGTTGTTTTATTAACTAGTCAATAATATTCGATCCCAGACTGATTAAAATAAAAGAGTAATTATCTTTATATACAGTTATGGAAGCTATTTCTTCTCGCACTGCTAAATCCATAAGCTGGTCAACTGCAATAGTGATTGCTTTAGGATTTTGGCTTAGTGGTAGTTTAATTTTTGATTTCTTGATCGTACCTGGAATGCTAACTACAGGCATGATGAATGAGTCGGGTTTTGCCAGTGCTGGCTATGTTATTTTTGGCACTTTCAACCATATAGAATTGTTATGTGCTGCTACAGTTTTAACTGGTTGTTTGTATTATCGTTTTGCTGATTGTTTCGAGCAAAAAGTTAGTTATAAATCTGTTTTAATGGCAACTGGATTGTTGTTAATTTCTCTGACCTATACTTATGTTTTTACACCCCAGATGAGTAGTATGGGAATGTCTCTAGATTTATTTTCTCCTGCCCCAGAAGCTACCTCTACTGGCATGATGGTTACTCACTTAGTTTATTGGGCGTTAGAAGTAGTTAAACTAGTTTTTGCTACCGCTTTATTAAAAACTTTTTTTCGCAGTTACTGTAGCTTAAATTCATAGTTTCCCAAGTTGCAAAACCTAAAATATTGTTCGGGTATTATCAATTTAGATGGCATCATAATATAATATCCGAGCATATTGTCAGTTTTACTCAAGACTAGTGCAAATATTAATTTCTCCTGCCAAAACCCTCGATTTTGAAACTCCCAGTCAATGCGATCGCTTCTCTAAACCTGTTTTTCTGAGGGATACGGAAATATTGGTCAATCAGCTACGAAGTCTATCTTCCCAAGAGATTTCTAGCTTGATGCAAATTAGCGATAAGTTAGGCAAGTTAAACGCAGATCGCTATCAAGATTGGCAATTTGAATTCGACAATACCAATGCCAAACCAGCTTTGTTAGCTTTTCAAGGAGATGTTTACCAGGGTTTGAATGCAACTAGTTTTAGTTCGGCAGATTTTGATTTTGCCCAAGAGCATTTAAGAATATTATCTGGATTATATGGCATACTCAGACCGTTAGATTTGATTCAACCTTACCGTTTGGAAATGGGTACTAAACTGAATCGGGCTAAATTTTCCAATTTAGAAGCTAATAGTCTCTACGATTTTTGGCAAGATAAAATATCTGGCGCGATCACAACCCAACTAGAAAAACTAAACAGCAATCTTGTAGTCAATTTAGCTTCTAATGAATATTTTAAGGCGGTCAAACCCAAATTATTAGCGGCAGAAATTATCACTCCAGTTTTTAAAGATTGGAAGAATGATAAATATAAAATAATTAGCTTTTATGCCAAAAAAGCTCGCGGTATGATGGCAGCCTATTTAATCAAAAATCGTATCGAAAAAGTTGAAGAAATAAAAGGCTTTCAAGAAGCTGGATATAGTTTTAACAAGGAACTATCCGATGGTAACAATTTAGTTTTTACTCGCAACCAACAAGTATAAGGGATTGGAGATTGGTGACAAGTTAACGCCTTATACCGTTTGTCAACTCGTTTTTAGGTAATAGGTAGTAGGTAGTAGGTAGCTACGCTTTTTCCAGTCACCCAGTCACCCAGTCACCCAGTCACCTTATCCCCTCGTCTAATAAAACAAGACTTACTTAGCCAACTCAGCTTCAATAGCACTAGTCAATTCAGCAGAAGTGGGAGTAACGCCACTCTTATATCTAGCAACTACATTGCCTTGTTTGTCGATTAAGAATTTCTCAAAGTTCCAAGCTACATCCCCTTGAGGTTCGACGGAAGAAGTCAGAGTTTTGTATAAAGGATGTTGTTCTGCACCTTTGGCATGAACTTTATCAAACAGCTCGAAGTCTACGCCATAATTAGTAGTGCAGAATTGAAGGATTTCTTCGTTTGTTCCTGGTTCTTGCGCGCCAAAATCATTACAAGGGAAACCCATAACTTTTAAACCCTTGTCGCCGTACTCTTGGTTTAGTTTTTCTAACCCAGTGTATTGAGGAGTATAACCGCATTGGGAAGCAACATTAACAATCAACAATACATTTCCTTGGTAGTCGGCAATTTTCTTTTCTTTGCCATCGATAGTTTTTACGCTGATGTCGGATATATTACTCATGTCTCGGTATTAGAATAAGATTTGTTAACTATGGTAAATCCTACAATAATTTCTACCCCAAGCGATCGATTATCTTTTTAGGTAGTGGGTAGGGAGTAGTGAGTAGTGAGTAGTGGGTAGGGAGTAGGGAGTAGTGAGTAGGGAGTAGGGAGTAGCTTTCAAGGGTATGTTTTTAAGATTCATCCAGGGGCTGGAGAAAAATCGGGAATAAAGCTGCCTTTAGGTAAAGGCATTCCCTTAATCACAGATGCTAAAATCACCAAAAAGCCTCGTCGGAAACAACTTAATAATCGAGT
>NZ_JBZNBU010000133.1:0-1876 GCF_058530065.1 Waterburya sp.
ATTTTTTTCTAAACTTTTGCAGATAGCAATCGGATAGACTCTTTGCCAGTTTGGAGTAATATGTTCTGTCCCAAAAGTATTAACTTTGTGAGAAGAACCATCGGGAAATACTAACTTAACAGCAGTAATTTTTCTCAGAGTATCTGCTAGTGAAGCATCTACTCCAGGTGCTAAAACGAGACGATTGCCAAGATCGAATACATCTTCAACAACAATTAGCATTATTTGACTCATATACTTTTTGAAAACAATTAATTTGTATTTAAACTCATTACTCATTACTCATTACTCATTACTCATTACTTACCTAACTCGGTTGCCATTTATATTGATTAAGATCGATTTTTCCTTGTGAATTAAATTTAATTCCTTCGGTTTCTAAAAGATGTTTTTGTAAATAATCTCCTCCCTGACGGAGATGGGAATAGGAAATTTCTCCTTTGGCATTAATCACCCGATGCCAAGGAATATCGTCTGAGGCGAGATCGACTCTAAATAAAGCGTATCCCACCAATCGAGCTTTGCCATAAAGTCCAGCAATTTCGGCTATTTGTCCGTAGGTTGCCACCTTTCCTTTAGGTATTAGTTTGACAGTTTGATATATAAGATTATATTTATTCATTAGCTAATAGTTAGCTCTAATATTCTTCTCGGCTTTGCTAACAGTATCCTCAATTCTTTTCGTTCTAGTTGCTGGTTTTTTAGCATTCTTAATCCATTCCAAAATCCCTCGCTTAACCGATCTAGGAAATGCCCCCCAATTATTAAATGCCACTAAATTTTTAGCCAAAGCCAATTTTAGATCTTCGGGTAAAATTAAAGCTTCAACATCATCTAAAAAATACCAAGAACCATCTTGTTTGGCTTGTTCTATTTTTTCCAATCCTGCCGAATGTATTAAACTATTTTTTTCTAATTGAGCTACGTATTCTTTATTTACTTTTGACCAATTACTACCTTGTTTGCGGGGAGAAATATATAGCATGGTTCTATTCTCATCTAGTTTGCGCGGTAAGCTATCAATCCAACCAAAACACAAACATTCTTGGACGATATCTCCATAGGGAAGATAGTATTCACTCTTTTTTTTATAAGTAATCAACCAAACTCCTTTAGTTTGTGTGTAGTTATTTTGCAACCAAGCTCTTAATTCCTGGCGAGTTTTAACTTCAATTCGGCAAGCATTCTCTAGGGGTTTTATCATTAAGCATTTAGGTTAGTTTCAACAAAAATCAGGTATCTATATTAAAACTAATAACTAATAACTTTAAATCTGATGAATTTTAATGAAATTAGTTCCTTGGGGATTTTGAGTGGGAATACCTCCCATAATCAAAATATTATCGCCAGGTTCAACTAATTTTTGTTGGAGAAAATAATTTTCGGCGATCGCAACTAAATCTTCAAAAGTTTCGCCTTCTTTTTCTAGATATACAGGTTTAATACCCCAAACTAAATTAAGACGATGGTAGACATCAATGTTGGGAGTAAAAGTCACGACCATTGTTTTTGGTCTTTCTCCCGAAGCAATGCGGGCAGTATAGCCAGTAGCGGTAAAACAAGCAATATAACGCAATTTTAGAGTGCCATCGATCGCATTTAAAGCTTCCCCAAGGGCATGGTGCGATCGCTTTTAGCAGGGGGATTGTTCACAAATTGTAGATCTGGTTCGATACTAGAGGCGATTTTAGCCAGCATGGAAACGGCTTTAAGAGGATATTTTCCTACTGCTGATTCTCCCGATAGCATTACCGCATCAGTGCCGTCGATAATTGCGTTGGCTACGTCGCTGGCTTCGGCGCGAGTCGGGCGAGGATTATTAATCATACTATCCAACATTTGAGTAGCAGTAATTACAGGGACATTCTTGAGGTTG
>NZ_JBZNBU010000134.1:0-15084 GCF_058530065.1 Waterburya sp.
AGGTAGCAAAACCTAGTTTTTCTCCATAGCGATCGCCAAATAATAAACCTTCTTTCAGAGTTGACCAGGCATTAGTCGCACCAGTTAAAGCTTCATCAGTAAAGTCTACAGGCTTGCGATATTGAGCTTGAAGAATAAACAATCGAACAGCCATCGGCTCGTATTTATCTAACAATTCGCGGATGGTAATAAAATTCCCCAAAGATTTGGACATCTTTTTGCCTTCAACGATAATCATGCCGTTATGCAGCCAATAATTAGCTAAAGGCTTGCCCGTTACTGCTTCAGATTGAGCGATTTCGTTTTCGTGATGGGGGAAGGTAAGATCTCCACCGCCTACATGAATATCGATAGTTTCTCCGAGTCTTTCGCGCACCATTGCCGAACATTCAATATGCCATCCAGGACGACCATTTCCCCAGGGAGACTCCCAAGCTGGCTCTCCTTCTTTTGCTGCTTTCCACAAGGCAAAATCAAAAGGATCTTGCTTCTTACGCCAGTCACCTGCGGAGGGAATACCGTCCGCAGTGGTGGCGCGCTTCTTATTAGCTTCGGGATCTTCTACATCTACTCTACCGCTAGCACCAGCTTGCATATCTTCTAATTTTCTCCCCGATAGCTTGCCATATTCGGGAAACTTGCGTACGGAATAGTAAACATCCCCTTGAGATGGATAGGCAAAGCCCTTCTGCTCTAATTCGTATACCAAACGCTTGATGCCATCTAAAGTATGAGTAGCGCGGGGATAAGCATCGGCTTTACCCACACCCAACCTTTCCATATCTTCAAAATAAGCAGCGATATATTTTTCCGATACTGCTTCCATTGATGTTCCTTCTTGGCTGGCGCGATTGAGGATTTTATCGTCTATATCGGTAAAGTTTTGGATGTAGTTTACTTCATAACCACTCCATTGCAAGTAACGACGCACTACATCCCACACCAAGCAAGTTCTCGCATGACCTAGATGGCAATAGTCATAAACCGTAATACCACAGCAATACATCCGCACTTTGTTCTCTTCGATAGTCTTAAAGGTCGATTTGCTACGAGTGAGGGTATTGTATACGGTTAAAGTCATGACTTTGATTAAAGTTGGATTGTGATCGCAACTATTAATTATTCAATATCTACCAAGAATTATCAATCGACTCCATTTTCTCGATCGCAATTCATAATAACAAAAGCGATCGCTTTAAGATGCGATCGCTTTTATCTATAGTCATTTTAAACGCCTAGTGTGAATTAACCTTGTAGTTTTTTGCCTAACAACTGATTGGTTAGTTTGGGATCGGCACGCCCACTTGTTTTTTTCATGACTTGCCCGACAAAGAAACCCTTAAGCTTAGTTTTACCATTACGGAATTGTTCTAATTCCTTGGGATGGGCAGCAATTACCTCATCAATAATTTTCTCAATCTCTCCCTTGTCGGAAATTTGAATTAAGCCTTTTTTCTCGACTAATTCTTTAGCAGAACCGCCTCGTTCTAAAAGTTCGGGCAAGATTTCTTTACCGATTTTACCGCTAATCGTACCTTTATCGATTAAGCCAATTAATTCGGCTAAAACTTCGGGTTTTAGAGCAGTTTCGGCAATTTTAAGGTTATTACTATTCACATAAGCTGCAATATCTCCCATTACCCAGTTGGCTACCTGTTTGGTGTCTCCTCCAGCAGCGATCGCAGCCTCGAAATATTCCGCAGTAGCGCGATCGTCGGTTAAGACTCTGGTATCGTATGCCGATAAACCTAATTCCGATTCGTAACGATGGCGTTTACTAACGGGAAGTTCTGGTAATTCTGCTTTCCATGATTCTAGTTGTTCGGGAGCTACTTCGATAGGAGGCAAGTCGGGTTCGGGAAAATAGCGATAGTCGCTGCTTCCTTCTTTCATCCGCATACTTTTAGTCCGTTGCGTGCCTTCTTCCCAAAGACGAGTTTCTTGATAAATCGGTTCTCCTCGTTCGATCGCTGCGATTTGTCGTTCGATTTCGTAGTCGATCGCTTTTTGGATCGCACTAAAGGAATTCATGTTTTTGATTTCGACTTTAGTTCCGAATTCTGTTTGTCCTACAGGGCGCACGGAGATGTTAACGTCGCAACGTAGCGAGCCTTCGTTCATTTTGCCATCGCTAATACCCAAATAAAGCATAATGCGACGAATTTCTTGGGCATATTCTGCTGCTTCTTTGCCACTACGCAAATCTGGTTCGGAAACAATTTCTACGAGGGGAATTCCCGCGCGGTTGAAGTCTACTAAAGAATAGGTCGAACCATCAATGCGATCGCTCCCTCCGTGAGTGAGTTTCCCCGCATCTTCTTCCATGTGTAAGCGAGTAATACCTATTTTTTTGCGAATGGGTTCGGTATTGGGTTTTTCGACGATTTCAATTTCAATCCAACCATGTTCGGCGATAGGAAGATCGTATTGAGAAATTTGGTAATTTTTAGGCAGATCGGGATAAAAATATTGCTTGCGATCAAATTTACTATAGGGAGCAATTTGACAGTTTAAAGCCAATCCTGCTTTGACTGCATATTCCAATACTTTTTCATTTAAGACGGGAAGCACCCCAGGATATCCCAAACAAATTGGAGAGATGTTGGTGTTGGGATTGTCGCCATCAAATTTAGTAGACTCGCGACTAAAAATTTTAGTTTCGGTACTTAGTTGACAGTGAGTTTCTAATCCAATTATTGCTTCGTACTCTGTCTTAGCTGGTGCAGCACTAGTCATAAATCTTGAACTTAAATAGAAAATGGTTCTCTTATTTTAGTTGATTGGCATGACTACTCAAATTCAAGCTGACAGTATTCGGCTAAAATTTCAAGACAATTGGCGATCGCCCCTAAATGGGCAATTTCGTAACCGTGAGTATTTTGAGTGGGAAAACTCAAACAAGCAGCCCTGGCAACATGACCGAATTTCATGGCGATCGAAGCATCGCTGCCAAAACCGTCTAAGACTGCCAGTTGTAGGGGAATATTAGCTTTTGCTGCTGCGGCGCGAATTTCGGCGTTGAGAAATTCATCGTAAACTCCATAGTTATCTTGTGAGAGTAATACGGGGGCAATTTCCGACTCTATAGGATATTCATCGGCTAGGGGGCAAATTTCTAGAGCAATTAAGGCATCAAGAGTTTGATTTTGAGTAAAATATAACGCGCCAATCGCTCCTACTTCTTCTTTTGCCGATGCGACTAAATATATATCTACAGGAGGTTCGACGATCTTGGCTGCTAAAGATAATAAAATTGCCACAGAAGCTTTATTATCTAGGGTGTAACTAGCAATGTAGTCTTTGAGGCGAAATGGTTGTTTGCGATGTTTGCCGATGACAACTTTTGTTCCTGGGCGCACCCCAAAACTACTTAACTCTTCCAGGGAGCATTTTGTTTCTACCCAAGCATCTTCCCAAGCTAGAGGAGTGTCAACTTGTTGGGCTTTTTGAGGGGATTCATGAGAGACGTGACGCGAACCAAAGGAAAGTATCCCGCTAATAGTGCGATTGTCTCCTAAAATATCTACCACCCCTTCCCCATATACCCAAGGAAAAGAGCCCCCAAGACGACGTACTTGCAAGCAACCATCTGGAGCGATCGATTTAACCAGCATACCAATTTCGTCTTTGTGGGCGGTAATGGCGACTGCCCTTGCGGGATTTTTACCAGGAATTTTCGCAATTATATTACCCGCTCGATCTTGCCAATATTCTAGTTTGAGACTGGCAAACTCGGCTAATAAAGCCCGATCTATTTCCGTTTCAACTCCACTAGGAGAATGATATAAAACTAGCTCTTGGATTTTGGCGAACAGGCGATCGTAATTGGTATTCACTCGGCTAATATATTCTGCTGGACGTTTTTTTTAAGTTTAAGCTGCCCAGACGTGCAAAAACCAACCAATAACAATGCCCAGAAATACAAAACGCACTACTTGCCAGAAAATATCGGGGAGCAAAACACTTTCTAAGCTTAATTCCAAATTGTCTAATTCTGCTTGTAGAGTTTTTAATTCAGTTTTAAGAGGGGGAGGGGAGGATTTCTCTTTTTGTTGTTCTTTTAACTCTTGCTGGCGTTCTTGTATTTGTAATTTCTTAGCGATATCCTGCTTCACTTGGGCGTGACGCTGTTGTAGTTGTTCGAGCGATCGCTCGACTTCCATTAAAACTTTTTCTAAGTCATTTTCCTGAGTATTGGTAGATTTGGGGGAAGACATCGTTAAAATTAGAAGTAACGCATTTTTTTAGCTCGACACGATAATAACTCATGTTTGACGTAACGCCGATATCTAGCAATCAAGATAGAGTCCCTCAGGATTTGACCGATCTCGAACTAGCCCAAGCTTTAGCAGCCAAAAGCGCGATCGCCCATCAAGATTGGCACCGTCTCAAAGGAAATCGCCAAGCTCAAGCCAAACAACAGCTAGCTTCTGCCTTAGTCTTCCTTTTGAGCGATCGCCCCCAAGAAGCTTTAGAACGTATTAATCAAGCTGCGGGATGGTTAGATGGTTCTTTGTCTTCTCCACCTTGCCCCGACGCTCAACGCCATAAAGATAAGCAAAAATAAGGGCTGTAAGGGCTGTAATAAGCTTATTAGTTGGTTTGGGAGTAAGAGAATCTAATATAACGATTAAACTCCTAGTTTGTCTTTAATAACCTCTTCTGAAGCTCTAAAGCCAACTAGTACTGCTTCCTTGTCTTTGACAAATAGAGGGCGTTTGAGTAGCATGGCATCTTGACTAAAGGCTTCAATCCATTGTTCGTCCGTCCAGGTTTTCTTTTCTTCGCCGATCGCCCGATAAGATTTTCCCGAAGTATTGCGCATGGGTTTGTTACCGAGAGTTTTGACCCAACTGGCGATCGCCTCTTGGCTGGGAGGATTGTCTTTAGTATTGATAAATTCATACTCAACATTATTTTCTTGCAACCATTTAATTGCTTTTTTGCAAGTGCCACAATTGGGGATTCCGTAGACTGCGATCGACATAAGTATTTATTTCAACAATTAATATTTAGGCAGAGAAAAACTAAAAATAGTTCCACTTTTAGCCACACCTTGAGCTGACTTGACGGTAAGTTTCCCTTGATGAGCGTGGATAATCTGCTGACAAAGATATAATCCCAAACCTTTACCCGCCCGTCTGTGATTTCCTTGATGATAGCGTTGAAAAATGGCTTGTTGTTCTTGAGGAGAAATACCAATGCCCGTGTCTTCTACAGCAACCATAATCTCTGAATCATTTTGAGACAAAGATATAGTAATCCCCCCCACATCAGTAAATTTAATCCCATTACCAATCAAATTTGTCATGACGCGACGTAATTCTAAGCGATCGCCTTTTATTTCGGGAATATCTCGATCTAAGTCATAATTTAATTCAATCCCTTTTTCGGCAGCTAGAGGTTCGAGTTCGGTAACTATTTCTGTAATTAACTGTTGTAGATTAACAGGAATAAA
Organism: Waterburya sp.; assembly: GCF_058530065.1. NCBI lineage: Bacteria > Bacillati > Cyanobacteriota > Cyanophyceae > Pleurocapsales > Pleurocapsaceae > Waterburya > Waterburya sp. Next base: position 5,459 of record NZ_JBZNBU010000134.1, read on the forward strand.
GCTGAGAGTTTTTTGCCCTAGTTCGTAATGGTGGGTTTCTAAAAGAGTGTTGAGCATCTCTAGCAGATTATTGTTGCTCTTGGTAATATTGGCGATCGCTTCTTGCTGTTCGTCGGTTACTTCACCAAATACTTGTTGCCCGATCAAATCTAGCATTCGGTTTGCTGCCACTAGGGGAGTTCTCAGATCGTGAGTCAAGCAAGAGACAAAATTTTCTCTTTGTTCGATGGTTTCTTTAAGACGCAGCATCGATCGCACTCTAGCTTGCAATTCATCTATTTGAAAGGGTTTGCGAACAAATTCATCTGCACCAGCATCTAAACCCGTTACCAGACTAGATTCTTCTCTGGCGGTAACTAAAAGTATGGGAATAAAAGGAATATTTTTATCTTGGCGAATTCGTCGAGTTACTTCATAACCATCCATTCCAGGCATCATTACATCCAGCAAAACCAGACTCGGAGGATCTTGTTTAATTTGCTGTAAAGCTGTTTTTCCATCATGAGCTACTAGTACTCGGTGTCCTTCTTGTTCGAGGGCTAGCTGAATTAGCAGTAGATTGTCGGGTATGTCATCTACGGCTAATATATAGTTACTATTTGATATTTGGGTAACGGACATTATTAGAGGGAAATTTTTAATTTAAGAATAATAAAAAGATTTTAAAAACTATCTTTTAAAGTAGATGATTTCTGGAAATTTAAGCATCATACTTACGAGGGATTTCTACCGTAAAAGTCGAGCCTTTACCCAATTCGCTAGTAAAGTAAATTTTGCCCCCCATCATTTTAACCAAAGATTCGGAGATTGCTAAACCCAAACCAGTACCTGAATGTTGGCGAGTAAAACTTTGATCTCCCTGACGAAATGCCTGAAAGATTTTACTTGCATCTTCTCGTGTAATACCAATTCCCGTATCTATTACAGAAATACCAATGCGCTCTGGATTTATTTCCCAGACTTTTACTTTCACTTTCCCTTGTTCGGTAAATTTAATTCCATTGGACAGTAAGTTAATTAAAATTCTTTTGGTAAAGTTAGCATCTTGAATTAAAAAAGTGTCTTCTAATTCTATTTCACATACCAAGTCAAGCTGTTTTTGTAAGGCTAAAGAACGTAACTCTTCCACAGTCAGCTTAATTAAAAAACTGAGATCGAATCTTGCAGTTTTGACTTCTAATCTACCCGCCTCAATTTTAGAAAAATCTAGCATTTCATTAATCATATTCAGCAGGCTTTTACTATTATTAAAAATGCGCTGAACTAGATTTTCTTGTTGGTCAGAAAGAGGATCTAACTGTTGGCGTAATAAGAGTTGAGAAAATCCCATAATCGCATTCATCGGCGTGCGTAATTCGTGGGACATAGTAGCTAAAAACTCAGATTTAAGATTATAAGATTCTTGCAATTTTATATTTTGTAATTTTATTTGTTGCTGTTGTCTTTCTAACTCTTTATTTTTTAAAACCAACAACTCATTACTAGCCCGCAGGCGTAAATTGGCAGCTTCTACTGCTTGTTCTGCTTTGCTAAGACGAATCGCGCTATGAATCGCTTTAGTTAGATTATCTACTTCTATTTTATCTTTACTCAGATAGTCTGCTGCCCCTGCTTTCATGATTTCGACAGCAATTTCTTCATCTCCTTGACCAGTTAGAACAATTATCGGTACTTTAATGTCTAAAGATTTAATTTTTTTGATTAATTGCAAACCATCAAGATCTGGCAAGCGATAATCGAGTAATACTAAGTCAAATTTATCGAGCGCAATTTTTGAGACTGCGGCTGAATTAATCTTTGTTTCTGGATTTCTGTCATTAGCAGCTTTTTGTGGAGCAAGATTTGAAGTTATTTTTTTTTGATTAGCAAGGAGAAAAGATATCGCTTCTCGACCATCTCGCACTTCTGTTAACAAGGCTGTAAAATTAGCTTTTTTCAAAGCCCTTTTGACAGTCAAGCGATCTACTTCGTCATCATCTACTAGTAATATCGAAAATTGCTCCTCACTCATAATTTATTATTTAGGGCATTTCACACAACGTCCAATATTTATTCAATGCCACCATAACTTCAGCAAAATTGGCAAAAGTAACGGGCTTGAGAATATATCCTGCAACATTAAGATTGTAAGCCTCTATACGGTCTTTATCTTCATCGGAGGTAGTCAAAACGATCGCGGGAGTACGTTTTAGTTGTTCATCTTGTCTGATCGCTTGCAAAAATTCTAAACCATTCATTTTAGGCATATTTAGGTCGAGCAAGATTAATCTTCTACTTTCTGGTACTTGAGGTGGTTGTCCGTTTTGCGATCGCAACATGGCTAAAGCTTCGACACCATTGCCTGCAACATAAAGAGGATTGGTTATTTTATATTTTTTGAATGCCCGATTGACATTCATTACATCTACTTCATCATCTTCTACCAACAATATATTGATTACTTTTTCTTCCATGAGTCATTTGATAGTTTTATTGGGTGATAAATCTTCAATTATTTCATTAGTGCCAGGATAGAAATACAAAATATTACAGCCGTTTTCAGTTGAATAGCTCTCTGGGAAAATTTACTAGTTCGTAGTTTTTAGTTCATAGTTCTTAGTTCTTAGTTTTTAAAGTTTAATTATGTGGTCTACCCATGTGAAAAGCGCAGTAAAGTTAATTATTATTTACTATAGGATAGTAATAACTCAAGGGTATTTCAGCATCCACTAAAAGATATATTTTAGGGGAAAAAATATCAAGAAAATCTTAGCCGATCTGATTCATTACCGTAATATTTTTTTAAAATTAATTAATTTTCTTCCAGGTAAATCTAAAAGTGCACCCTGCACCTATTTCTGATTCTAGAGAAATTGTTCCCCCTTGATTTTCGACTACTTTTTTGACAATTGCCAAGCCGATACCAGTACTTTCTTTGGTATCTCTGGCTTCTAAGGTTTGAAAAATAGTAAAGATGCGATCTTGATATTGGGGATCGATACCTCGACCATTATCCCCCACGGAAAATTCATAGTAATCATCTAATTCTCGTACGGAAATATTAACTTGAAGATTGTGGCGATCGCCGTGTTTAATAGCATTATCAATCAGGTTGCGAAATACTTGTTGCAAGGGAACTACTTGTGTAGCCAAAACGGGCATATCTTCTTTAATGGAAATCTGACAGTCATCGGGAAGATCTAATAAATCGATTATTTCTGCTAGCATTGCTGCCACATCAACTGACTGCAACTCCCCATTGAGTCTGCCAGCGCGAGAATAATCTAATAAACCATTAATTAAATTTTCTAAACGATGTACTCGACCTCGAAGCAAATTCATATTGTATCGAGTCTCTTCATCCAGCTTGTCGGCTAAGTCTTCTTCGATCCATTCCGATAAATTGGCGATCGCTCGTAACGGTGCTTTCAAGTCGTGGGAAGTAACGTAGGCAAATTGATCTAATTCTTGATTGCGCTGTTTTAAAGTAGCTGTAGTTGCCAATAAGAGGGCATTAACCCGTTCTAATTGATTAGTACGTTCCTTGACTCTATTTTCTAATTCATTGTTTAATTTGGCTAATTCATTGTTTAATTCAGCTAAAGCCTGTTGCGCTTGTAGTCTGTCGGTTATATCTCGCATAGCTACTAGTGCGCCAATTTTGCGATTGTGGCGATCGATTATCGGATCGCCATTAGCCAAGATGGCGCGAGGTCTGCCATTTTTAGGGATAATCATCATCTCAGCATCTCTGACCGATTCTCCTTGTAATGCCCTAAATAAAGGAATGTCTTCCGCAGTCATTGGTGTTTTGCCGTCAGAAAAATAAAGATCGTAATGTTCTGCCCATTCTGAGGCTGGAATCGATTCTTGGGGAAGTCCGTGAAACTCTTTAGTAGCCCGATTAAACAGGGTAAGAACGCCACCCTCGTCGCAAGAGACAATACCATCCGATAAATTATCTAGCAATGCTTTGAGAAAGTTTTTTTCTTGGTCTAGTTCGGTTTCGGCATTTTTACGCTGGGTAATATTAAAACTCGTACCAATGATGCGATAGATCTTCCCCGTCTCGTCTTCCAGGGGATTGAGAGTAGTCAGCCACCAGGTATCTGTGCCTTGAAAGGGCAAACATTCTTCATAGGAAATACTGGCTTTTTCTGCAACACATTGCTGATAATGTTCCTTAACGGTTAATGCGATCGCATCGGGCAAGATTTCTTCAGGAGTTTTACCTTCGACATCCCTAATTCCTGTTAGCTCGATCGCAGCAGAATTAAATCCTCGATAGCAAAAATTACCATCTTGTTGGATATCGACCACAAAAATTGCTTCTCGCACGTTATCGTAAATACTACGTAAAAATTTTTCTTGTTCTCGAATAATTGTCTGTTGTGCTTCTAATTGAGCGACTTTTTCTTGTAATTGTTGGTTTGTTTCGTTCATTTTTTTATTCTTGCCCATAGACGATCGATCGCCATCTCCAGATATACATCTTAGGAAAGATGGAATTAAAAATATAATGTTAGATAGTCTTAATATAGATAGATATTGAATTTAATAGATAAATAATTTCATTGGTAGAGATGAGTAAAATAAGCGTTGTTTTAATTGAAGATCACGATTTGAGTCGTATTGGTTTGTGCGCCGCTCTCAAACAGTACGAAGATGTAGAAATCGTTGATGATGCTGCTAATGGAAACGATGGCTTAAACAAAATCAAGACTCATCAACCCGATGTAGCTTTAATAGATATTGGCTTACCCGATATTGACGGGATTGAAGTTACCCAGAAGCTTAAAGAATATCAAGCAAATAATCCAGATTTTCCGACTAGAATTTTGATGCTAACAATGCACGATAGCGAAGACTCGGTGATGGCAGCATTTGCCGCTGGTGCTGATTCTTATAGTCTGAAAGATGTGAGCATTGAAAATCTGGTAGAAGCTATCCGCGAAACCCATGAAGGGAATGCTTGGATCGATCCTGCGATCGCTCGTATTGTATTAAAACAAGCTCAGTCTACTAAGGTTGAAGCTGTTACTGGAGAAACCCTATCCAGTCCATCGGTCAATGACGACGATACTCAAGCTATTACCGCAGTGGCAGAAGAATACCAGCAATTACTAGAAACATACCCCCTCACAGACAGAGAGTTAGAAGTTTTAGAATTGATTGTAGCTGGTTGTAGCAATGCAGACATATCGGAAAAACTATACATTACTGTTGGTACGGTTAAAACTCACGTCTGTCATATTTTGAACAAATTATGCGCTGACGATCGCACTCAAGCAGCAGTTAGAGCTTTACGAGCAGGGTTGGTTAAATAATGTTACAATTCTTGGTAAAATGTCAGATAATTAATTTATTTAACTTACAACTTAGGACAGTCTTATTTCCATGAGAATCAAGACTATAGTTTCTAACTTAGTTAGATAATTAGAACCAGTTTTCTGGAGGTGCTTTAATTCCGCCTTTAGAGTGCTTCTATATTTTGTAAAATAATTGCACTATATAAATGCACTTACACACCAATTGTAATTTCAGCCAACAATCAAACTGTAAGAGTCCGTTGGTTTTAGTTGTTGATAACGACTACGACAATTTACTATTAGCTGGATGTGTCATCGAATCGATGGGATTTAATTGTGCTATGACCCATGATAGCGAAGACTGTTTGTCTCTAGTAAAGGAATTAGTTCCCGATCTTATTTTGCTGGATATTGTCATGCCAAAAATAAACGGATTAGAAATTGCCCGCAAGCTCAAGCAGGACAAAAATTTATCGGTTATTCCCATCATTGCCGTTACGGGTTTGGCTTATGCTCAAGATCGTCATCGAATATTGAAAGCAGGATTTGACGATTATTTGATTAAACCCTATTTAATCGACAATTTAGAAAAGAAACTTCAAGCTTTGCTCAAAGCAGACTAATTTATTTCTTAGGAGTTACTTAGGTGTAAATTCAAAAATAGCGATCGCTCCTGTAAGATTGTTATTCATAGTTGTATCGGTTAAAAAATCGATAACCTTAACTTCTAAAACTTCTTCAATAATTTTTTTAATTTGAGGATGAATTACCCCATCAACTGTTGTTCTAACTTGTTTGGCTAAATCTCCACGCTGTTTTTTTTGTAATAACTTTTCGGGAGAAGTAATAATTCCTTCTATAAGGATGACTAAAATGCGATCGAATAGTTTATAAGATATATTGTCTAATTTTTGTTCTAATTCTTGGTGATAAATATCTTTAATTTTTGGTATGAGAACCGATTCAATTTTTTGGGACTTGATTGCTTTATTTTTCATCTAAAAGAAGTTGTAACTCTTTCCTAATTGATTATTTTTTGGCTTTGGGTATAGTATCGGGATTACGTACGGTTGGCGTTTGATTTAAAATTACGATAATCCCCGTACGCCCAGTTTCTAAAGTGGCATTGATTAAAAAATCGATTACTTCGACTTGAGTAATGTTTTCAATTAGTTGTTTTAATTCTGGTTGGATCGCATCATCCAAATTAGAACGTACTTCTTCTGCTAAATCGTTTTTCCCTTCATGTACCAGAATTTGTTCTGTACTAGTAATAGAGTCTTCCAAAATTATTGCTAGTTTTGAATCAAAAAATTGACAAGTTACTTTAGAAGGTTGATGTCCTAAATGTTGACGATAAAATGCTCTAACTTTTTGCGAAAGCTCTCTTTCTAATTGTCCAGAAGTTGGTAAATTACTCATTCTTTTTCTTTCGGTTTAGACTATTAATTGTAAGTTGTAGAACAGATGGACTACAAGTCAGCAAATAACAGTGTAAATTAAAGTCCTCTAGTATTTGCGTTTTTACTAGTAGTTTTTAATTTTATAGCTATTTTAAGTTGTGTTTGATGATTATATATTTTTATTATTCTGTTACATTATATGGCTCTGCTGAGAAATGAAGATCTATCTTTAGATTTACAATCTTTTTCTATAAAAAGATAGATGCGATCGCTTTAGGAAATAGACTATTGTGGAAAGTAGTTAAGAAACAAAGAAATATAAATTTCATGAATATTTTATTAGAAGTCATCCCCAGCGAACCTCACTTTCCTTATGCAGCAACTATAGTTTTAGCATTAGGTTTTGTGGCAGCGGTTTCTATTGGTTCGATCGCCTGGTATAACTCCAAACGCCCTGCGGGTTGGGAAGGCAAAGAGCGTCCCGACATCGTTCCTAACATTGATAAATAATTAGACAATTGTGAAACAATTATCTGAGAAATGCTCGATTTAACATAACCATTGGAGAGGATGAATTAAATAGTAGGTAGTAGGTAGTAGGTGAATAGAAGTAAATAGTGTTCTAACTTAAATACGTAATGCTATTTTATTTAAAAATGCTGCCAAACTAATCTTTTTTTGGTGTGAACAAGACTTCAAAGATCGCGAATCTTTGAAGTTATTTTGCTGATTGTTAAATGTTCAATGCTCAATGCTCAATGCTCAATGCTCAATGTTCAATGCTCTGGGATTACTTGTTACATATTCACGAGTCAAGCGATCGCTATATTTGACTAATTGTTCTAATACTTCTGTGGTGGTATTTTCATCTTTTGCTCGCTCGCGAATTTCTTCCAGATTCATTGCCCGATGGTGGCAAATTAACGCTATTTACAAATTAAGAATTACTAACTGTTTTAACATATTAGAAAATATCAAAGATAAAGCGATCGCCCTTCACCAGATAAGAGCGATACTTCAAATTCAAAATTTTCTGGGAATAAAGTTTTCAGGCAAAAATCAGCTTTAGTTTAGTTGAAAATCAGAATTACTCGGTTTAATTTCATTAACCTCTCAGTTTATTTCACTACATTAATGAGATGACGTTTATGGAACTAAAAATTCTTTAAAGAAATGAAATTTTCTAACCCTAATAGTTTACCCGCATCGCTGAGAGAACAAATTTCTTATCGAGATTTAGTTCGGGGAGAGAGGTTGTTTAGGCGAGGGGATACAGCGAAATATTTTTATCTTGTAGAAACGGGAAAAATCTGGATTGTTAGACCAACAATTGAAAATAAGACAGCAACTCTACAATTTACCCAGTCAGGGGATATTATCGGGGAAAATGCTTTTTTTGAAAATGTCTATTCTTGTAGCGCGATCGCCAATGTTCCTTCTAGAGTAATAGTATACGATCGTAGCTTTCTCACTCAGGCGATCGAAAACTATCCCGAATTGCTAGAAGACTTGTTACGCAGATTGACTCAGAAAATTGGCTACTATAAATCTAATCTAGAATTACGAGAAATTCGGACAGCCCATCAAAGAGTGTTGCAATATTTGAAATATGTAGTCGATCCCCAACTTAAAACTATTCATCTTGACTATCCTTTGCAAGATATTGCCCGTCAGTTGGGATTTACCCCAGCAACTCTATCTAGAGCTTTATCTAAGCTAGAAGAAGATGGTTTGATTATGAGAGAGTCGAATTTGATTACTTTAAAAAACGAAGTTAGTTAATCGCCATTGGATCGACTTCAGATTCTAGATTTGGTTGGCTTGACGCAAAGAATTAATAGCAGCGATCGCACTTTTCCCAACTAGCTCTATTTCTTCAGGGGTATTAAATCTACCGATGCCAAAACGCAGAGAAGCGCGGGCTAATTTCTCTTCTCTGCCCAAAGCAGTTAAAACGTGGGAAGGGGCGGTAGATTCTGAAGAACAAGCAGATCCTGAAGATACTGCTACTGTAGGTTGTAGGGCTAATAATAACGCCGAACCATCTACCCCTTCTATACTAATATTGAGATTACCTGGTAGAGATGCTTCAAAATTCCCATTTAGATGTATTCCATCTAAAGATGCAAACATCGACCAAAGTTGTTTTTTCAATTCAAACAGGCGTTGGGATTCCGATGCCATTTCTTCGACAGCAATAGTCAAAGCTTTAGCAAAACCGACGATTTGAGGGGTATAGAGAGTACCCGATCTTCTACCTCTTTCTTGTCCTCCTCCTTGAAGTTGGGAAGCTAGTTGCACCCTAGGATCGCGACGACGAACGTATAAAGCACCAATGCCTTTAGCTCCATAGATCTTGTGGGCGGTTAAAGACATCAGATCGATATTCATTTCCACAACATCTAAAGGAATTTTACCGATCGCTTGGGCGGCATCGGTGTGAAATAATATGTTGCGATCGTGACAGATAGTGCCAATTTCTTTAATGGGTTGCAAAACGCCAATTTCGTTATTAGCAGCCATAACAGAGACTAGAATCGTATCTTCGCGAATTGCTGCCATGAGTTTATCTAGATCCAATAAACCATCAGGTTGTACGGGAAGATAAGTTATTTCAAAACCCAAGCTAGCCAAATATTCACAAGGATCTAATACCGCCCGATGTTCGGTGGCGACGGTAATAATATGCTTGCCTTGATTAAAATAAGCTTCGGCTACTCCTTTAATTGCCAAGTTGTTAGCTTCTGTCGCGCCACTGGTAAACACAATTTCTTCAGGAGTGGCATTAATAATCTCAGCAATTTTTTCCCGAGCTTGTTTCACCGCTGCGCTAGCTTCCCAGCCGTAAATATGAGTATTAGTCGAAGGATTGCCAAAATGTTCGGTAAAATAAGGCAACATTGCTTCTAATACCCGTTTGTCGGTGGGAGTCGTA
>NZ_JBZNBU010000135.1:0-7884 GCF_058530065.1 Waterburya sp.
AGTAATTGGGATGGTTATGACCTTGAATTATTGCAGGAGCGCGAGGGCAATTCTAGATTTAACTCAAACTACATATAGGGTTTAAAAATAAATTAAGCACCATATATAGTAGTTGACTAATAGGTAAGTTTCTTAACTTGTCACCGTTGGGTAAGAGGTAAGAGGTAGCAATGAAAAGAAAGTGGTATTTGGTATTAGTGGCAATGGCGATCGCGATCGCAACTCATATTTGGTTTGGCGATCGCTCTCTAATGCCCAATATTGCTGCTGTCACCCAGTCACCAACTTGGCAGTCGGTCAAAATTGGCGGTGGTGGCTATATTACGGGCATTTATCCCCATCCTCAGGCAGCAGATGTGGTTTATATTCGTACCGATAATGGAGGATTCTATCGCTGGCAAAATAATTCGCAACGGTGGCTTCCTATTACCAGCAATCTTCCCGACGAGGATTGGGACTACGATCGCAATTCTGGTGGAGAAGCGATTGGTTTAGATCCGCAAGATCCCGATACGGTGTTAATTGCAGTGGGAAAATATACCGATAAACCTGGAACGATTTTTACATCTGGCGATCGCGGAAACACTTGGCAAGCATCCGATCTGCAAGTAGCAATGGGAGGGGATGAAGAAAAACGCTGGGGAGGCAATCGTTTGGCAGTAAGTCCTCACAACAGCAATTTGGTGTTATTTGGCTCTCGCAGGGATGGCTTATGGCGATCGCTAGATGGTGGATTAACTTGGCATCAATTACAGGATTTGGCAGTAGATCCAGGTAATCATATTGGAGTGCTAAACGTGGCATTCGATCCGCAACAGCCCAATCTAATTTACGCTAGCGTTTACCGCGATGGAGTTTATCAGTCCCAAGATAACGGGCAAACTTGGGAAAAGCTTGCTAATAGTCCTCGTAAAGTAATGCAGCTACAGATAGCCAAAGATAGAGTAGTTTATGCTACCAGCGACGAAGCACCCCAAGTAAGCAAATATCAAGATAGCCAATGGCAGAATATTAGTCCTGGGGGATTTATCGGCGAGAATTTTAACGCTCTCAGTCTTCATCCCACCCAGCCAAAAACTTTAATCGTTAGTGAAGGAGAAAAAGGCAGGGCAAAGATTTTTTACTCCCAAAATGGCGGTAACACTTGGCAGAAAAAAAGCGCGGTCATAGAAAATAGACCCTCTTGGCTAGCATCAGAATTTTTCAACGACCACCCTTCAGCGATCGCTTTTGACCCCCAAAATCCCCAACAAGTTTGGCTGACGGACTGGTTTAGTGTCTGGCATACCGAAAACATCAATAAATCCCTGGTGAAATGGTCGAGTCGGGTGGAGGGAATCGAACAAACGGTTTTGTTTAGCTTGCTTTCTCCCCCCCAAGGAGCAATTTTATTAAGTGGTATTGCCGACCAAGATGGTTTTTACCATCAAGACTTAACAACTTCTCCTCAAAGTCGTTTTGGCTTTCAAAGACAAGGCTTTAACCTCAGCAAACTCAACCTAACAGGCGATCGCTATTTAGATAACTTTTTTCAAGATACTTTTCATCTGGCATACTGTCAGAATGCTCCCCAAAATATCGTTAGGGTAGGGGGTCAAAGATGGCGCAATACTTACATGGGAGTCACTTCCCAAGATGGTGGCAAGACTTGGCAACCTTGGGCAAATATTCCTCAAGATAAACTGTTAATGCGAGTGGCGATCGCGACCGATAATCCCCAACACTTTTTAGTTACCGCCAGCGAAGATTTACCCCTAGTTACCCAGGATGGCGGTGAAACTTGGCAAGAGGTCAAGGGCTTACCCCCAGGAGAAACAGGACCTTGGAATTGGAATCAACCCCTAGCTGCCGATGGTGCAAATGGCGATCGCTTTTATTACTACGATCGGGGTAAAGTATATAGCAGCAATGACGGCGGTATAACTTTTCAAGCCAGTCCTCAAGACTTACCCATCGCCAATAGATTTGTTTTAACTACCGTTCCTAATGTAGAAGGAGAGGTTTGGCTGAGTTTAAATACAGGAGGTTTATTTCATTCTCTTAATGGCGGTCGATTTTTTGAGTCGATCGCATCAATTACCGATGCTTATTTAGTAACTGTTGGGTTGCCCATAAATAGCAATGTTAATTCTAGTATTTATGTTTACGGTAAAACATCTACTGGAAATACAGGGTTATTTATTTCGGGCGATCGCGGTAATAATTGGCAGCAAATTAGCTCTAGAGCGGATATGCCCCGCTCTACTAAAATTTTAGTTGCCAGCCAACAGCGATCGGGCTTAATTTTTGCTGGAACAGATGGCAGGGGGATTTACTATCAACAAATAATTTACTGATGTTAGGCACTAATCAATTTGTGGGGGTAGGGAAATGGTTAAAGGGGAAGGGGAAAGGGGAAAAAGGATAACAACTAATAACTAATAACTAATAACTTATAACTTATAAAAATGCTACGTATTCTAATTGTTGACGACCAAAAAAGTATTCGCGAACTCATCAAAGCTATCTTAACTTCAGAACCAGATTTTAAAGTAGTAGCTACTGCCAGTAACGGAGAAAATGCGATCGCCTTGGCGCAAAAAATGTTACCCGACATTATGCTGGTAGATTTAGAAATGCCTGGTATAAATGGTCTGGAGTTAATTGAAACTCTTCATCAGAACTTTCCCAGTATCAAAATCGTCGTCTTGAGTATGCACAACAAAGACAGTTATATTCAACGGTCTTTGCAAACGGGGGCAATGGGCTATCTTTTAAAAAATACTCCCGCCGAAGACCTCAAAAAAGCGATTCGCTTTGTCTCTCGCGGTTATACTCAGTTTAGCCCTGGTTTGCTTGATAAATTAATTATTTCCAATAGTCAATCACCGTCGGCAAAGATAGCTCAAAATCGAGAAGAAGTTTCTCTAGCTATTCCTTCCCCTGCTGAAAAACCAACGCTCTTTGACTCAATAAAACCCAAAAACCCAAGACCTCGAAAGCCTTGGACTGCTTATCTACCCTATTGGTTGCTTGGCAATGCAGCCCTTTGGATTTTAGCGATTCTTTATTTACTGCTCAAAGATCCGATTTACGTTAGCAAGTGGGCAATTAGCTTGCCCTCCAGTCAGAACTCTAGTAGTGTTAGTATTTCTGATGTTGGCTCGGTAAGTTCCAATACCGAATCCCCCTATCGCAACAGTCTATTTGACCCCCGCGAAGACTATAAATTTCTGATTCGCAAAAAAGAAATTATCTCCCAAGCTGCTGCCCAAGTCGGCATGAAACGCAGCGAATACGGCAAACCAGAAATCGAGATTGTCGATAACACCACCATGATGGAGCTAGAAATCGAGGGAGATAGCCCCGAAGAAGCCCAAGCCAAAGGGATCGCTTTACAAGGTGTATTAGAACAAAAAATCCAACAATTAAGAGACGGACAAATCAGTCAAACCGATCGCAATCTTCAAGCTAGTTTGGCGCGATCGAAAACAGCCCTAGACAATGCCCGTCAAGAATTGGCTGAATTTAGAGCTAGTTCTCTCATCGGCTCAAGAGACAAGGCTGGTAATTTATCTGACAATCTAGAACAATTGCGCCGTCAGCTAGCGGAAACCAACGCTCAACTACAACAAACTAGAGTCCAAGTACAACGTTTGGCAGATAATTTAGGAATGTCCGCTCAATCTGCTAAGGATGCTTTTGCCCTCCATTCCGACTCTTTATTTCAGCAGTACCTAGCAGAATACACCCGTGCTAGTGGTGAATTAGTAGCAATTGAGGCAAAATTCCAGGTCAATAGCCCCAATGTTGTTGAAAAACAACAAGAAGCAACTGAAGCTCGTCAATCTCTCCTGCAAAGAGGTGAAATACTCCTCGATCGCATTCCATCGGCGGAATTACTCCAACAGTTAAACCTACGGACGGGAGATGAAAACGATTCCTATCGCGGTAGCTTACTTAAAGATATTGTTGCCCTAGAGTCAGAAGCAGACGGAATGGCAGCTAAAGGAGCAGAATTACAACGCCAAATACAACAGCTAGAGAGTAAAGAAAATCAAATAGTACAGCAAGATGCTACTCTCACCCGACTGCAACAAGAAGTTAAATTTGCCGAAACCGTTTATTCATCCAACCTAGCTAAATCCCGTCTGGCAGAAAGCAATCTTTATGATGCCTATCCCCAAATTCAGGTCGCCATTCAACCCAATATACCCGAAAAACCCAGTTCTCCCGACCCCGTAGCAGTAATTTTAGGAACTTTTATGGGTTCGGTCTTATTAACTACGGCGATCGCATCTTTGTGGGCGACAAGTAAAGAAGAACAACCTCCATCAACAGACAACAATAACAACAGTCATCAAGCTTTACCTCCTACCACCGATCTCAAAAGTCTTATTAAAAAATAGCCATTACCTCTTACCTTTTACCTACTACCCATTACCTAAAAAAAATGCCTAAAGTATCCGTAATCATTGCTGCCTATAATCTAATGGCTTATCTCCCCGAAACAGTTAATAGTGTTTTGGCACAAACTTATACCGATTTTGAATTAATTATTGTTGATGATGGTAGTAGCGACAACACTTCCCAATGGGTGTCTCAACAACAAGACCCCCGCATTCGCTTAATTACCCAAAACAATATGGGACTGGCAGGAGCGAGTAATACTGGCATTGCCAACGCTAGAGGTGAATATATCTCTATTATGGATGCTGACGATCTTTGGGAAACAACCAAGTTAGCCCAACAAGTAGATATTCTCGATCGCTGTCCCGAAGTAAGTATCGTTTATACCTGGGTGACCTATATGAACGAACAAGGAGAATCTACAGGACGCATAGTTAAAACCGAAGCCGAAGGCTATATCTGGAAAGATCTAATTACAGTCAATCAAATTGAATGTGGTAGCGTAGCAATGATTAGACGTGCTTGTTTCGAGCAAGTAGGTTTGTTCGATACTAATCTCAAGTCATACGGTTTAGATTGGGATATGTGGTTGCGCATGGCTCTTCAGTATCAATTTAAAGCAATTCGACAGCCTTTAGTTTACTATCGCCAAAGAGCTTCTAGTGGTTCTCGCAATATAGTAGAAATGGAGCGCAGTTTTAATATTATCTTGGAAAAAGCCGAGCAATCCGCTCCTCCAGAATTAAAACCCCTAGTCAATCGGGGGTATGGTTTTGCTTATTTTTGTATTGCTTGGAAAGGCTTGCAAGTTTCTCAGCCAGATTACAAGCTCGCTAAAAAATTCAGAAAAATTGCTTTAAATAAAGATCCTGCAAGATTTTGGACGAAAGAAAATTTACGTCTTAGCCTGGCGATTTTCATTATGCAGTGGTTTGGCAGACAGAATTATGGCAACTTCTTGGGTCTAATGCAATCTTTACGCAGAAGATTAAGTCCTGCCTCAGCGATTAATAGTGGATATGGCGGAAATTAGGAGCGAGTAAAGCAAAAAATGGATAAATTGCCCTTATATTGGCTAAAAATTTTTAAAAATAGCAAATATTAGTCATAAATAACTATAAATATATGTTTTTGAACAATGACAAGATTCAACCCCAGAACATACCAGAAAAAGTAATTTGGTATCTGGCGATCGCAACTTGTCCTTTGTATTTAATTGGTTCTCTTTATATAATCGTCCCCTTAGTGGGTTTGGTGTTTACGGTCTATGCTTTGTGGCAATACCGCGTTCAAACCGATGCTACCCCATTTCAAGAACGAGTTTTTATTTCTCCCAGTGCTTGGGTGTGGCTGGTGGCAGGATTGATTATCGAATTTGCCATGATGGTGGGTCACATTAATTTTGATTGGGGATTTAAGTTGATGGTTTTTTCCACGATCAACAATTGGTATCGTCGCTGGGCGATTATTCCCATGTTTATTTTGATGGGGCAATTTTGGATTAGACCTAAATTAATTTATCGCGCTGGCTGCATTATTGCTTTAGAAGCAGCGGTTTTCATCGTCGGTGGAACGATTTTAGCTAATTTAGGCGTACCCGAAATTGACTATATTTCTCCCCTATCGGCATTTGGAGGTGGAACAGATCACTATCATATTCGCCTGTTTCAAAATGCTTTAGAAGAAAGGATATATGGCTTTGCTCCCTGGTATACTGCAACGGGAACGTTAGGTAATTTCTTTTTCTTCTTAGCTTGGTCAGAAAAGCATAAAACTTGGCGCAATGCAGGAATAATTTCGGCATTAATTATGGTGCTAGTTTCCCAGTCGCGGGCTGCTTTATTGTGTATTCCTTTTGTACTAACAGTGGTATGGCTAGCGAGAAATATCTTTTATCCTAAAGTACAAATTTTCTCGTCCCTGGCTTGTTTTAGTTTGGGAATTTTCTCTTTCGAGATTGGCAAGCTTCTCGATTTTATGCAGGAACAGTTTACTAATTTTCGGGGTAAAGATTCTCTTTATTCTTCTCGGACTCGCAATATTTTATATCGCATGACCATCAAGGCTTGGTGGAATGATGCGCCTATTTGGGGTCATGGAAGAGTCCCCGAATATGGTCCTAGAGTTGTAGGAAATATGCCTATTGGCACTCACAATACTTGGTTGGGGGGTCTTTATACCTTTGGTTTGGTGGGTTTTACCGCTTTTGCCGTAGCGACTCTCTTTTCTCTATTTAATTTAATTCTTCGCGCCCGACAATCAAATGTTGCTAGAGTGGGACTTTGTTTGTTTATTAGTCTATTTGTTTCCAGCTTTACCGACAGCATTGAGTACATTACCTATATTTACTGGCTAGCTTTACTGTTTATCGGCGTTTCCCTCCGACAAAGACAGGAAGAAGTCGTCAATCGTCAATTATCCATCTTTGGTCAAACAAATGTCTAAAATCTCGATAGTTATTCCTGCCTACAACGCAGCCAAAACTATTACCGAAACTATAGACTCGGTGAAACAACAAACTTTTAATGATTGGGAACTAATAGTAGTCAATGATGGTTCGACTGACAATACCTTAACTATTCTCCAACAAATAAACGAACCGCGACTAAAAATTATTAACGAACCTAATGGCGGTGTAGCGATTGCTCGTAACCGAGGCATCACAGCAGCCGAAGGGGAATACATTGCTTTTCTAGATGCGGACGATCTTTGGACAAATAATAAATTGGCATTGCAACTACAAGCCCTAGAACAAAATCCCGATGCCATAGTTGCTTATAGCTGGACTTGTTTTATGGACGAACAAGAAATGGGATATGTCTATCACTCTTCCCCTGCCTATCAATATACAGATGATGTTTATCCCCGCTTGTTGGAGGGTGACTTTATTCATAGTGGTTCTAATGTTTTAGTTCGCAAGTCTGCATTAGATCGAGTAGGGGGTTTCGATCGCGCCTGTAGCGGTTGTGAAGATTGGGAGATGTGGTTGCGCCTAGCTGCTGTGGGTAACTATGTTGTTGTTCCCGAATATCAAATAATCTATCGCCGTGCTTTTGGTTCGACCACTTCTAATGTAGAACTGATGTACGAACGGGGTTTATATGCGATCGACAAAGCCTTTCAAAACGCACCATCTCATCTGCAACATATCCGCCAACACACCGAAGCAAATCTACAGATGTATATTGCCAGTCTTTACCTACAACACGGTAGCGATCGAGTCCAAGCCCAAAAAGCAGCCAAACATTTAGGGCGATCGATAATGCAATATCCTTTAATGGTACGGCAATCTTATATCTGGAAATTATTAATTAAGTTAGCTTTGCGTTATGTACTTCCTGGGAATTTAGGTCGAACTATGTTTGAAAAATTAAGAACAATGATTGCAACAAAAGATCCCAGACAAGATAGTCAACAATTATTTTAAATTGGAATTGTAGTAATTAATTGGCAGATCTTTGGTTTTCAGTGCATCTTCCCACCACCAAACTTTAA
>NZ_JBZNBU010000136.1:0-16992 GCF_058530065.1 Waterburya sp.
AGTACCGTCCCCATTGTCGGTTAAGTCTACACCGTAAGCTGCTCTAATTTCGTAGGGAAGTTCAAAATCTACTGTCCAGTTCTTTGCTTGAGATTGGGCTGTAATGTCTAGTTCTAGTTTGTATCCACCATTCCAATCTTCGACAATCGAACTACTAGTATCTAATTGATTGTCTCGAAAAGTAGATTGGGGAGTATCAGCAAAAATAAATTGTGGTTTTATGGGATCGGCATCACTACTTGCGCCTTCTTTAACAATTAAGATAATCTCGGTTTTATCTCCTTTATCGAGAGATTTATTCCAGTTCTCTCCTGATAGATAGGTTTTGCCGCCTTCTGTAATTAGTTTGCCACCATAAATTTCTGAGATATCATAATCGCTTGGCACAGAAATTTCCATCTTCCAATCTTTGGTTTTGGATAATGCTTCAAGATCGATAGCAACTCTATGTACATTTCCCCAATCATCAGTAATTGTAGATTTAAGATTAAAAGTATTTTGATTAACTAGCATTTTATTATTTAAAACTTATTCTGTTCAAAGAAATTAACTATTGAAACTGATTTTTCTTAAAGGATTGAAAAACTCTTTTTTTCTTTATCAGTTCTTTATTTACCAATGAATCAACTTTATCTTTTCTTGATAATGACTCCTGTGAGACGAAACACTGAGAAAATGCGATCGTCATTACAAAAAATAGTTAAAGGGATCTGAGCAGTTAAAACAGTTGTTTTTGGGAGTGGAAATTAAAAATTTGTGCCAAAATACCCAATCGTCATAGAATCTGAGAACGATCGCCTGACAAATTTTGACTATCTAGTAGCGATCGCCAGCTAAGTTTAGCTAAGTTTAAAAACCAAATTAATTCCATTAATTATTTTCTTTCCTAGTACAAAACTAGAGAATTAGTTTTAGATTATTTTTTATGTATTATTATCGACATTTAGGTCTGTTTTTCAGCGGGGTTTTATTACTAATTTTGATCGAACCAGCATTAGCTCAAGTACCTAACTTTATAGAATCAGAACAATTGAATACCCTGTGGTTGATAGTAGCGGGAAGCTTGGTATTTTTTATGAATGCTGGTTTTGCCATGTTAGAAACGGGTTTTTGTCAAGTTCGCAATTCAACTAATGTTTTGGCTAAAAACTTGATTGTTTTTTGTGTTTCGATTTTAGCCTTTTGGCTGGTGGGTTTTGGTTTGATGTTTGGCGATGGTAGTAGTTGGTTGGGAGAGACAGGATTTTTTTTTCAAGCCTTTGAACCGCCATTTCAAAATGGACTTCCCAGTAGCTTTGACGCTCTGCAAGTCATTTATCCCCAACAGCCTTTAGTAGTAGTATTTTTCTTTCAACTAGTTTTTGCTGGTACTACCGCAACCATTGTATCTGGCGCGATGGCAGAGAGGATAAAGTTTTGGGCTTTTTTCTGTTTTAGTTTTTGCTTGATTGCGATCGCCTATCCTATCACGGGACGTTGGGTATGGCATCCTAATGGTTGGCTGGCAACTTATATTAATTTTTTGGATTTTGCTGGCTCGACAGTAGTACATTCCGTTGGCGGGATGGCAGGATTGGTGGGTGCGATTTTAATTGGCCCTCGTCGGGGATGGCAGGGTTATAATCCAGATCTATTAAGGGGAAATAGATTTAGCGATCGCCCCCATGATTTTGCCTATGCTAATCTTTCTTTTGCTACTTTGGGTTGTTTAATTCTTTGGTTGGGTTGGCTGGGCTTTAATGGTGGCTCGGCTCGTTCGATAAATCATATTCCTCATGTTATTGCTACTACCTTATTGGCAGGGGCATCGGGAGGAATTTTTGTTTTATTACTCAGAGGATTGCGCGAGCGCAAACCGCCTTTATCTTTAGTAATTAATGGTATTTTAGGAGGATTAGTCAGTATTACAGCCTCTTCTGCCTATGTCACCCTGGCAGCAGCTTTAACGATCGGTGCTGTTAGCAGTATCTGGACTATTGTATTTGAAAAACTATTAGAAGAATTAAAAATTGACGATCCCGTAGGAGCAATTCCCGTCCATTTAGGATGTGGTATTTGGGGAACACTTGCTGCGGGTTTATTTGCCAATCCACTTCCTCCTTATATCAACCATCCCGTAATTAGAATCGAACAAATATTCGCTCAACTTATGGGGATTTTAGTAGTTAATGTAACTACACTAATTCTTAGTTTGGTGTTTTGGCTCTTAATTGGTTTGGCAATTTATAGTTTAGAGTCTCTAAATGACATTTTTAAATCTTCTAAGAAAAATGTGCCTCCAGTTAACGATCCATATACTAACCAAAGTACCTTTTATAAATATCTACACTGCGCTCGTAAGGCTTTGAGGGTTTCTCGGGAAGAAGAACTTAATGGTAGCGATGGTACTTTTTCCTGACTCTTCTAATGGTTATCTAAAACCTGGAAAAAGTCAAAATCATGGCGATCGCAAGTAGTTTAAATACCGAAGCAATATTATCAGAAATAAATATATAGACATTATGGCTTGGTTGACGAAAGGCGATCGCAACTTAATTCGATTGGGACTATTTCTAACTTTTAGCCCTTTTTTGTATTGGCAATTGAATAAGATCGGATATATTCCTCCAATTAATTATTGGATCGCCAAAAATAATAGCGATCGCCAGATACAATTAGATGAGCTTTCTAGTACGATTCAAACAGGAACGACTATCACGATCGTTCCCTAATGTTGTCTCAAAGTTTTTGAAACAGATATCTATTTTAAAAAAGCCACCAACTCTTCCAGCTTAGTCCAAGCCATACCGCTCTTAATAACTTCTTGAGCCATATTCACTCCTTGAAGATGTTCCCCAAAGGGTATGATTTCTCCTACCTGCAAAGCCAAGGCAGCATTGAGGGCTACCGCATCTTGTTGGGCAGTAGTTCCTTTTCCCTGGAGTACATTGCGTAAGATAGTGGCATTTTCTGCTACTTCTCCTCCCTTAAGTTCGCCTAAAGAAGCAGCTTTCAAGCCTAGAGCTTGAGGATTAATTATTCCTGGCATCACTTTCCCTTCATTAACCATTGTTAAATCTGTGGCATCTCCCAATCCTGCCTCATCTAACTTTTCTCTGCCATGTAAAACAATTGCTTTGGGGGTTTGGAGAATATTTAAAGCCTCTGCCATACTATCGAGGAAAGCACTACTATAAACGCCGATTACTTGTCCCGTAGGGCATAAAGGATTGACTAATGGTCCGAGAAGATTGAATATTGTTCGGATTTTGAGGGTACTGCGTAAAGGAGCGACAGATTTCATCGCGGGATGCCAACCGCGAGCAAACAAAAATGTTACTCCTACTTCGTCTACAGCAGCTTTTACCCTATCTGAGGGAGCGGTTAAATCTACTCCCAAATATTCTAAAACATCTGCCGAGCCTACTTTACTAGAAGCAGATCTATTACCATGCTTGGCTACTTTTACTCCTGCTGCTGCTGCTACAAAAGCCACTGCGGTAGAAATATTAAATGTAGAAGCTCCGTCTCCTCCAGTACCACAGGTGTCGATAACAGGAAAATCGTAGGCGATCGTATCTTGTTGGAGAGATTGGGATTTGAGTACCTTTGCCATTCCTGCTAATTCGGTGGCGGAAACTCCTTTAGCTTGGATAGCTGCTAAGATTGCTCCCGATAATACTTCAGGAATCTCTTCTTGCAACCATCCTGACATGATTTGTGCCGCTTGAGTTTGGGAGAGAGATTGTCCGTCTAATAGTTGTTGTAGCAGGCTTGAAAAATCCATAGTTGTTGTTGTTATTTGGCGAGCTTTTGCAGTCGAGGAAAACAGGTAATTATTCCCACTAGTGTCGTGAGAAGATTTACAATTAAAAACTGTATAGTTTTTTGTCAGGGCGCGCCCTATATTTGCTTAAACATAAATTTATCTATGAAATATTTTCTCCGACTAAGTGCAGTTTTGTTGCTGTTAATTGTATTAATTTTTCCTTTCCCCGCGATCGCAGGTAGTTCTACTGCTGTAACCCCTTCTACTTACAGTGCTTCAGATTTAATCGAAAAAGATTTTGCAGGCAAAGTTTTACAAAGTGTCGATTTTGCCAAAGTAGACTTGGAAGGAGCAAATTTCCGCGATGCAGATATTAGAGGTGCGGTATTTAACGCTTCTAATTTGCAAGATGCCGATTTAACTGGAGCAGATTTTAGCTATGGTTTTGGCTATCTCACCAATTTTGATGGTGCTGATTTGACTAATGCTAACTTTCAAGAAACAATTTTATCCTTTTCTACTTTCAAGGATGCCAAAATTGATGGTGCTGATTTTACTTTGGCAGTTTTAGAAAAATGGCAAGTCAAACAACTCTGTGAGAATGCTACTGGAGTCAATCCCAAAACAGGAGTAGATACTCGCGAATCTTTAGGGTGTAAGTAGAAAAAAATAATGCTTCTGTTTGATTAGTGCAACTTTTTTAAGTTTCCTACATATGGAGTGGTAAGCAAAAATTCAATCCACTATCAAATTATCGAGGAGACAAAACTGTGAAACTAACTTACAGAGGCGTTAACTACCAAGCCCCAGTACTCAAAACTCCAATCAATCTTTCAGAAACAACAGTTTCTCTAGAGCAAAAAATTCAAGCTAAACATCAGCCAGAAAATAAACCTATTTTAGTCAGACCTATTCACTACTATACTTATCGTGGTGTTAGCTATACTAAAAACCTATTTTTTGATAGTAACACCAAGCATTTAATCAATATAGATCGCCATTAAGTAATTAACTAAATTCAATTTAATATTAATAATGTCCCAAACAGTTTGGATAGCCAGACATGGCAATCGTCTTGATTTTGTCAATCCTGAATGGTTCAATACCGCCCGCAGGCGTTACGATCCGCCCCTTTCCGACGATGGTTTCGTCCAAGCAGCAGAATTAGGACGCAGACTTAGTTCGGAAAAAATCACTCATATCTTTGCCTCCCCCTTTTTACGAACGATCCAAACTGCCCATGAAGTGGCAGAAATTATCAACTTACCCATTAAGCTGGAAGCGGGCTTGGGGGAATGGCACAACCCAGACTGGATGAGCGCAACCCCAGAACTCCATCCCCAGGAGTTTTTAGCTAAAAAATATCCTTTAATCGACTGGAATTATCAATCCTATTTTACTCCTACCTATCCTGAAAATAAGGCAGAAGTTTACCGACGCACGGCTCAGACAATTCAAAAGTTGGTTTTTGACTATTCCGATAATATTTTAATTGTCGGTCATGGGGTATCTGTACATGGAGTAACCTACGGTTTAGCTCCCGAAACGCCCCATCTGAAGGTTTCTTTGTGTTCTTTAACTAAAGTTGTTTGGCAAGAAAACCGCTGGCAGTTGGAATTTTTTGCCGATACTTCTCACTTGTCTCAAACAGAATCAGAATTTCGCTTGAATTAATAATATTAATTTAAACTCGATTGTCAGATTAATAAAGTTTCCGTAATTTCCCCGATCTAGTAAATCTGAAACTGTATAATTTTACTTATACAAACATATATATAGATATAGTTTTCAAAATCAAAGTACTTTAAATGAAAAGTCAATATCTAGCATCATTCTCTGCCTCTACAGCGATCGCTATTAGTATGATTTTGACGGCTGGCAAGTCTGCAATAGCATCCCAAGCTGTATTCTACTGTCAATCGAACGAAGGTATGCCCACTACAGTTGCTAAAAGCAGCAATGGTACGGAACAAGCTATATTTCATTGGAATCTAGATAAAGCCAGCACTGCGATCGCTCCCAAACAGTTATGCGATTCTGTGACTCAAAAACTAAACGACTATGCAGCAGCAGGAAACGATTTATCTTCTTTGACCTTTAATGCTTCGAGTAATTTCGATCCTGAAGATTGGGAGTCTCCAGAGTTTCCTGCTATTTGTGTTGCGGGAGAACGAGAACCTTGTGCTTTGGAACTATTTACCCTCAATCCTGTAGATGAGAGCGAAAATCCAGTAAAAGTTGCTAGCAATGCTTTAAATTCAATTCTCGATCCTGTTTTACAAGCTACTCCTACTTCCTCATCATCTAAAGGTCAGACCAGAGGAGTTCAGAATACCGCCTATGAAGTTAATTTTTGGCAATTGTTGGGCTTTACTAGATAGTGAAAGTATTGATACTCAAGACAATATAGCTAAAACAAAAAATAGCGTTGTGCCATTGGCAATACTTGGGCGGGTTCGCAAGTTAATAATTCTCCATCTGCCCTAACTTCATAGGTCTCAGGATTTACTTCGATGTTTAATAAAGCATCGTTTAACTTCATATCTGTTTTGGCTATATTGCGGGTGTTGCTAACCCCAGCAGTTATTTTATTCAAACCAATTCGGTTGGGGATATCTGCATCCATAGCGAATTGAGACAGAAAAGAGATAGAAGTAGCTGCCGTTGCACCGCCAAAGCTAGCAAACATAGGACGCATAAATACTGGCTGAGGAGTAGGAATGCTGGCGTTAGGATCGCCCATTTGAGCGTAGGCGATCGCACCTCCCTTGAGAACTATTTCTGGTTTGACTCCAAACATGGCGGGTTGCCAGAGACAGATATCCGCTAGCTTACCTTCTTCTAAAGAACCGACATAATCGGCTATGCCGTGCATGATAGCTGGATTAATGGTGTATTTGGCAATATAGCGTTTGGCACGAAAATTATCCGCTGGCTGATTGTCAGCAGAAGATAATACTCCCCGTTGCACTTTCATTTTGTGGGCGGTTTGCCAAGTACGAATAATAGTTTCTCCTACCCTACCCATTGCCTGAGAATCTGAAGCGATCGCGCTAAATGCTCCCAAGTCGTGTAATATATCTTCGGCAGCAATAGTTTCTTGACGAATGCGCGATTCGGCAAATGCCACATCTTCGGGAATGCTTTTATCTAGGTGATGGCAAACCATTAACATATCGAGATGTTCTTCTAAAGTGTTAACTGTAAAGGGACGAGTAGGATTAGTCGAAGAAGGCAATACATTGTTATAAGCACAAACTTTAATAATATCGGGGGCGTGTCCGCCACCAGCCCCTTCGGTATGGTAAGTATGGATTACTCGATCTTGAAAAGCTGCGATCGTATTCTCCACAAACCCCGCTTCATTAAGAGTATCGGTATGAATCGCTACCTGTACGTCATATTCATCGGCAACATTCAAACAAGTATCGATCGCCTTGGGAGTAGTACCCCAATCTTCGTGGAGTTTTAACCCCATCGCCCCTGCTTGTACCTGTTCGACTAATCCTGCGGATTTGGCACTATTTCCCTTACCCAAAAAGCCTAAATTCATCGGAAAAGCATCCCCCGCCTGAAGCATCCGCCATATATTCCATGCTCCAGGAGTACAAGTAGTGGCATTAGTACCCGTAGCAGGACCCGTACCGCCTCCTATCATAGTAGTAATACCCGATGCGATCGCAGTTTCAATTTGTTGGGGACAAATAAAGTGAATGTGGCTATCTATGCCCCCAGCCGTAACGATGTGACCTTCTCCCGCTATAACCTCAGTACTAGCACCAATAATGATATCTACATTATCTTGAATCTGAGGATTGCCCGCCTTACCTATTTTACAGATTTTGCCGTCTTTGATGCCGATATCTGCCTTAACCACTCCCCACCAATCGAGAATTAAAGCATTGGTAATTACCAAATCCACTGCGCCATCGGTACGAGAAATGGCAGATTGACCCATGCCATCGCGAATAACTTTACCACCACCAAATTTAACTTCATCGCCGTAAGTGGTGTAGTCTCTTTCTACTTCAATAAATAATTCTGTGTCCGCCAGTCTAACGCGATCGCCTGTTGTTGCGCCATAGGTATCTGCATATGCCCGTCGCTCCATTTGATAGCTCATATCTTTTATCTTTTCAATCGATTCTCTAGCTATTGTTGAAAGTAGTTAGCTTTGAGTTAATAGGTGTAAAACCCAAAATACTGCAATTAGTCTTTAGATTAAGGGAAAAAGGGCATATTGCGTGCAGATCGCAGAATATATTAACGATTTACCAGATAAGGTAATTTTTCGTTAATGGTTTAACCAGAGGGTGACTGAGAATTTGAGACAGTGCCATTTTTTGGCGATCGCCAACCAAAATAATCGATACTTGATAATTAAAAAATAATTGGCGATCGCACTTTCTATAGATTTTCTATAGAAATTATCCTGGCTCAAAATAATCAATCTGTACTTTCTGCTACTTCTGAACGGGATTTTATTAGTCAAATCTTTAATTAGAAGGGTAGTTACAATAAAAATTACTAATTTATAGATTAAATAAAAATAATCATTTAGTCATGCAAATACCAATGTCAGCAGCCAGATCTTCTCGCAGTAATACTTATAAAATAAGTAGTTCTGTTGACATTAATTCTTTAGATATAAAAAACT
Source organism: Waterburya sp. (assembly GCF_058530065.1). Lineage (NCBI taxonomy): Bacteria > Bacillati > Cyanobacteriota > Cyanophyceae > Pleurocapsales > Pleurocapsaceae > Waterburya > Waterburya sp. Next base: position 8,406 of record NZ_JBZNBU010000136.1, read on the forward strand.
TTCGTCAGCAAGTTCTCAAATTAGATAAAGCTCAACAAATGGCAGACTTCCTAAATTCACTGGGGGATGTGAACCATTTGCGAGTCCTATCTTTATTGGCAAAAAGAGATTTGTGCCTTAAGGATTTGGCAAAGATTTTAGAAATGACCGAATCTTTAGTTTCTAAGGAATTAGAAATATTGAAAGCCTTAAAACTAGTTAGCCACAGCAAGAGAGGGGATAAAATTTACTATCGCTTATTCAATCGTCATGTATTAGATTTATACAAATCGGCGAAAGAATATTTAGAAGCAATCAATTTAGATTAAATCCAATCTTCATCGTCTTTACTTAAATCGATCTCTGAGTCCATGGAAGTGTTGGTCGAACTATTAGTAGATTGATTATTAGACTTATAGGATGGGGTTGTATCTTGAGGCTCATCCCGCGCATCGCGATACTTGTAAGAATAAGTAGATCCAGAACGTTCGACACTTTCTGGTTTTTGGGGAACTTCATAACTGCTAGATCGATATTTATCTGCGATCGCCGAGTTGTCTGGATCGATCTTAGATTTAGCAACTCGATTTGAAGTTTTTTCTCCCTCGAAATCGTTTGAGGAAGATTGATATTTGCGAGGATTGGCATATTGGTAGCGACTTAGCACTTGTCCTAACAAACTACTAATAAATCCTCCCAGGGCAAATACTCCCATCCAAACAGCTAGGGGCAAACTGGGAGTCAGATAAAGACAAGTTTGAGTGCTATCGGGACAAAGTAATTTAAGTGCGATCGGTTCGCGATTTTGGATAAAGACGATCGCCAAGAGAATGACAATTGCCACCAATAGCACCAATTTTAGACGACTCATAAGTTTCGATCTAAATAAAAAAAATGAAGCTCTCGGTTGAAGGAGAGGAATCTAAGTTTAGCATAGCCGAATCTGCCGACTCGATCTTAATCGTCTGATAACAATTCTTCTAAGATGGGAATCAAATCGTCTCGATCGGGAGACACTAATTCCAAACGATTTTCTGAATCATATCTAGCAAAAAATAATAAAGGAGTTAGAGGAGTATAAACTCCATATTTGCGCTTGGCGTGATAAAACTGTGCCAAAGATTGTAATTCTTCTTCTTCTATTTCGTCATCAATTCCTTGAGAGTCGAGGGTTAAGATGCTATCTTCTTCAATGGGGGGGAGTTCTCCCGTGGCAGTTAAAGTATAGGCTGTATGTTGCAAAGAAAGGTTTTGTTCTGCCAATACTGCTTTAGCATCATCAAAAATCAAAGCGATCGCATCTTCATCATCGAGCATTTCTGCCTCCAGGCGATCGCCACTATCATTGTGAATCGCCATAATAACGATGGGAATATCTATAGGTACTAGCAATAAATACATCATGTCGTCTATTTCTAGAGACTGTTCGATATAACAAGAAAGCGATCGTCCGCGATCGTCTACAATCGTCAGAGTTTCCTCTTCATATTGCTCGTCTGGACTAAATTTAGATGATGACATAATTCTCGATTGCTTTAAATCTTTTTAATTATTAATTAGCCCTAGAATAGACTCAGTTCTTAATATAGTTTGACTTCAAAGAATTTTATTATAGATTTTAGAATACCATTTTTTAAGGGTGGTCAAACTTTTGAAAGAATTTGGTAGATTGTCAAATGCTGGCATAGTTTTTGGTATGTCACTATACCTGTTTCTGTTTAAAACATTACCCATTCACCAACGCCATTTTATCTAAACCCCTCGAGTTTTCTTGGTTGCCAATAGACAACTTCTAAAAATGTTTTTTTAGTTTCATTTTGTCTAATCTAGCTTTAGTCCCCCTCAAAGCCTTAAACTGAGGTTTGCAGATAATTGAAAATATTTTTAGATTGTGCGAAAAATAGTCATTGCTGGAAATTGGAAAATGCACAAAAATCAAGCAGAGTCCTTGGCTTTTGTGGAAAAATTCAAATCAGAAATAGAAAATACCGTTGAAGGTCGAGAAATAGTGATCTGCGCACCTTTTACTTCTCTCGCCATTATGTCTAAAAATCTACATGGCAGTAGAATTATGTTAGGTGCTCAGAATATTCATTGGGAAACAGAAGGAGCTTATACTGGAGAAATTTCAGGAGCTATGCTCAAAGAAATTGGCGTAACCTATGTCATTGTCGGTCATAGCGAACGCAGACAATATTTTGGTGAAACAGACGAAACAGTAAACTTACGTTTAAAAACCGCTCAAGAAAATGGCTTAAAACCCATTCTTTGTATTGGCGAAACCAAGGAACAAAGGGATGCTGGAGAAACAGAAAATATTATAATAAATCAGTTACAACAAGATTTAGTTGAAGTAGATCAAAGTAATTTGATTATTGCTTATGAGCCAATTTGGGCAATTGGTACGGGAGATACTTGTGAATCTAAAGAAGCCAACCGTGTAATTGGTATTATTCGACAGCAATTAAATAATCGAGATATTACTATTCAGTATGGCGGTTCTGTAAAACCTAGTAATGTGGATGAGATTATGAACCAACCAGAAATTGATGGTGCTTTAGTTGGTGGGGCTAGTTTGGAAGCAACAAGTTTCGCTCGTATTGCTAATTATCAATAGTTAACCTGAGTTCGGGATACAAGAATTGCTCGAAGAGAATAGTTTTTAGTCTTTGGTTTTTAGTTTTTAGTCTTTAGTTTTTAATCGCTGCTTCTAATCTAGAGAAGTTTCAACTAATAACTAGTAACTAAGTTCATAGTCAGTAGCTCAACCCGAACTCACGTTAATTAACCCGAACCACAGGATTTAACTTGAGATTGCCAGTATATCTAGATCCACTAACGTCTGAGGAAGGATCGAAGAGGATAGAAATATCCTCAACTCCCATAATTTAGTATTTTTCTACTATACAGACCGCTAGTTAAACTAAGCCACCTTGTCACCAAGGTGACTCGTCTTCAAAACCGTGCATGAAACTTTCGCTTCACACGGCTTCTCTCCAATTAGGTTCTTGTTACGAACACCATTCAGACTAAAGTGGGTAAATCTTCTTCCCAAACCCAATTTGAATTCTCAAATTGTTTCTGAATTTTCCGATAAACTTTGTTCCACTCTTGGCGAATCTTGTAATGTTTGATAATTACTAAATCCGTTTTTGTCTTAACATCGTGACAATGTTTGTGTAATACCTGAAGATTATCGTATTTGTCTTTACCTCCTGCTTTGAGGGGGGTGATATGGTCGATTTCGATTTTATCTTCAGGCTTGAAAGTGAGTCCACAATGATTACATACTCCTTTTTGGACTTTTAGCAATTGGGCTTTACGGTGTGAGATGCCTGAGTATTTACCCATTCTCTTAGACCAATACACCCAGTTGCCATCGTAAATACTGGCATTACCCTTGACTTTGGTGTGTCGGACTATTTTTGTACTTTGATATTTAGGAACAAAGATTAATTCTTTATTACTTTTGTACGCAAAAGCCCAGTTATCTCCGCCAATGGTGTGAAAGTACTTGTCGATTGCCCATTTTTTGGTTTGGTTGGGATGTCTACGAAAGCACCAGCGTAAAAGTTGCGAAAACCATATGAATTTTCTTCAAAACGGGCTTCCCATTCAGGTTCGAGTGCTGCTTTGAATAAAGCTTGCAAGGCTCTATCGTGCATGGTTGGGATGCCAAGAGGACGTAATTTTCCGTTAGATTTTGGTATCCATACTCTGCGAACAGGTTTGGATTTACCACTGATTTTAAGATTTTTGGCAAGAAGTATTCTTTGCTTTGGGGACAGCAATTTAATGCCATCTACGCCCGCAGTTTTCTTCCCTCCGTTATCTTGGCTGATCTTCCTAACCGCCAACAGCTTTGCGTTGAATGAGTTTAGGAGAGTTTTTTGTAACCGCCGTAACTTCCGAACATTGTCACTTTTGCTGGCTTGGTAAATTCGCTTTTGGAGCTTGAAAACAGATAACTCGACTTTACGCCAATTTATTTGGTTCCATACCACAGTATTCTTAGTTGAATCTGTATTAGTCATATTTACTCTTAATTGTTCTTTTACCTTCCTAATTACAGTCAGTACGTCAGCGTATCCCTGGCATTACACCATCCATCGCTGGCATTACTCGTTAATCCGAGTTAGGGCGTTAGCTTTTTACTGAATCCTACTCCTCTCAAAACCTCTATATAGAGATGTTACGTCTTGGTTGACTACTCAGAGGATACGACTATGCTCTGAGAGTTAAGAGAGGGTTTCCTCGTTCCAAATATTCGTTGGTTTGACTCTTTAGGGCGCACCTTTTCACCGATAGTTCTAATTGATGTTGGAAAACAGAGGTATGAATCTGTTTCCAGAACTATATTGCCTTTTGGCTACAGCGTATTAGCCTTATTTCGCTGTTTAATAATAACGGTGATTGAGGTTAATCCAGTACTCCAGGACTTGTAAAAATGTTGGAAATGTATCCCGTAAAATACATTTCTAAGTCCATTGCCTTTTGGCTACAGTGTGAAAGCCTATTCCACTGTTACGAAATGATGGAGCTTAAGGATACTTTGCTTGCGCTGCCCATGGATGTTTTATCTTGCTTGCGGGGAACCAGTTTTAGGCTACCAGTCAGAACCGCTTTTACTCCCGCTTATTACATCTCAGTTACCATTTGAGACATAAGGGAAACTTCCTTCTCCGTCACCAGAGAGGACGCTGTATGCTTTCACCTCCAACATCTGAGGGGTGGGACTTGAGTTTGTAAGAGGCTAATCTTAATCCTTTTAACAGGAGTACTCGCACCCACACGAAATATTTAGTTATCATTTATGGCTTACCATTGGTATTTAGCCAATAAACGCTAGCAGTCCCCGTACTCAAAGTACGTTTGTGCTAAATAAGTCACACCATACCCATTATTTCGTAGCCAGAGTCTACATAAACCACTTGTCCTGTAATTCCGCTAGCCAAATCGCTACATAAAAAAGCAGCAGTGTTGCCTACTTCTGTTTGGGTAACGGTACGACGCAAGGGTGCTGTTTCTTCTACGTGGCGAATCATGTCTAGAATCCCCCCCACAGCGGAAGATGCTAAAGTACGAATTGGCCCTGCGGAGATTGCATTAACTCTAATATTATCTGGTCCCAATTCTGCTGCCAAATAGCGCACGCTCATTTCCAAAGCAGACTTAGCAATTCCCATGACGTTATAGTTAGGAATTACTTTTACTCCTCCTAAATAGGAAAGAGTAACGATACTACCTCCTTCTTTCATCAAAGGTTTGGCTTTTCCCGCCAGGCAGTTCAAAGAATAACTACTAATATCTAAAGCTTTAGCAAAACCCGCTCTAGAAGTAGCCGAAAAGTCTCCTGTTAGGTCTTCTCTTTCCGCAAATGCCAAGCAATGAACCAAGATATCAATTTTGCCCCATTGCTCTTCGATGGTGGCAAACATAGAATCAATTAGTTCGTCATCTTGAACGTTACAGGGGACGACGATACTAGGATTGAGAGGTTCGACCAATTCGCGAACTTTTTTTTCAAAACGGCCTCGTTCGTCAGGAAGATAATTAACACCAATGTTCGCACCAGCTTTATGGAGTTGTTGAGCGATGCCCCAAGCAATAGAACGATTATTAGCTATTCCTGTAACAAAAGCATTTTTTCCAGTTAAATCTAGCACTATCTTTTCTTAATTTTATTTCATTGCAATTATCTATCCTACAACCTCGATCGTTTATTACCGATTGCTAATTGCTAATTAAAAAAACAAAATAGTCAGAACCAGTATAATGATCAAACAATATAGTATGAGAAGATGTAAATATTTACGATAATTAATCCATAACACAACATCTTCAGATTATATGGAAATTCCTTTAACACAGAATCAGCCGCTAGCATCAGTATTTCGCAAACTCGGTCGCGGTTCTTTTCCCCCTATTGTAGAAGGTTACGAACGGGGAAAAACTATTTTTTTTCCTGGAGATCCTGCCGAAAGAGTTTATTTTTTACTTAAAGGTGCGGTGAAGCTATCTCGCGTTTATGAAGCGGGGGAAGAGATTACCGTAGCTCTGTTAAGAGAAAATACTGTATTTGGGGTACTTTCTTTAATTACAGGACAAAAAAGCGATCGCTTTTATCATGCAGTGGCATTTACCCCTGTAGAATTGTTATCTGCGCCGATCGAACAGGTCGAAAAAGCCTTACAAGAAAATCCCGAACTATCATTATTAATGTTAAGAGGTTTATCTTCTCGCATCTTGCAAACTGAAATGATGATCGAAACCTTGGCCCACAGGGATATGGGTTCTCGCTTGGTGAGTTTTTTATTGATTTTGTGTCGGGATTTTGGCATACCTACCGAAGCAGGAATTAAAATCGATCTCAAACTATCTCACCAAGCGATCGCCGAAGCCATCGGTTCGACTAGAGTAACGGTGACTAGATTATTAGGAGATCTTAGAGATAAAGAAATGGTATCGATTCATAAGAAAAAGATTACCGTACACAATCCCGTCGCCCTTAGCCAGCAATTTTCCTAATTTCCTCATTCAATCATTACTAATGACCAGTGGTTATATCCTCATTGCAGCGATTTTTATTTTGGGCGGTATTATTGCAGCATTTGGCGATCGCTTGGGTACAAAAATTGGCAAGGCAAGGCTGAGATTATTTAACCTCCGTCCTCGGCAAACGGCTATGATTATTACCGTAATTACGGGAATGTTGATTTCTGCTTTAACTTTGGGGATTTTATTTAGCCTGAGTAAATCATTGCGGAGGGGTATTTTTGAGTTGGACGATATTCTCAAAGAACAACGCCGTATCGAACGGGAATTAGCTGAAGTTAGACAACAGAAGCAACAAGTAGATCGACAACTTGGCCGAGTCAAACAAGAACAAAGGGAAGCCGTTGCCAACTTAAATGCAATTAATCTTGATTTTGAAGAGTCAAAGGCTCAAGCAGCCAAAATTTCCCAGCGGGCAGAAAAATTAAAACAAGAGCTAGATAGTTTGCTATTGCAAAGAGAAGAAAGACTAACTCAACTCGATCGCTTACAGCAACAAAGTCAAGAATTGCAAACTCAATTGCAACAGCGAGAAACGCAAATTCAACAGCAAGATCGAATCCTGGCAGAAAAAGAAACTCGCCTACAAGAATTAGAGCAACAGCAAGCAGTTCTGCAAACTCAAGTTCAAGAAAGGGATAAATCCATCGCGACTTTAGATGAAGCTATTTCTGCTGCCGAAACTAGCTTGCAATTGAGAACTCGTAGATTAGAACAACTTGAGGCTCAATTAAAATTTGTGGAGCGCAATGTGGCAGCTTTAGAACAGTCCTATCAAGAGTTGCGCGAGAAAAAAATTACTATAGTTAAAGGTCAGGTTTTGTCTTCTGCGGTGGTCAAAATAGTCGATCCCAATGCTGCCAGACCGACAATAGACAGTTTACTGCGTCAAGCAAATCGCAATGCAGTTCAAGCGACTCAATTTAGTGGTTCTCAATCTACGGAAAGGATTGTTAACATCACCAGATCTCAAGTAGAACAGTTAATTTCTCAAATTAAAGACGGTCAAGACTATGTGGTCAGAATTCTTTCAGCGGGGAATTACGTTCAAGGAGAAAAACAAGTTAAAGTATTTGCCGATCTTGCTCCCAACAAACAGATTTTTCCCCAAGGAGAAGAAATCGCTACTGTATCCATCGATTCGAGAAATATTACTCGTCAAGAAGTTCAAGAAAGATTGAATTGGCTGTTGGCTGTTTCTAAATTTCGCGCTCAAAGGGCTGGAGTATTGGGCAATATTGAAATCGGCGACAATCAAATTGAAAGTATCGTGAACTTTGTCAATCGGGTTACTCAAACAACCGAACCTGTAGACGAAATTAAAGCGATTGTTACGGAGAATACTTATACTGCAGGTCCTTTAAAAATTGATTTTGTGGTAATCCGTAATGGTGAAGTAATTTTTAGTACGTAAATGAAAACTATTTTGGGTTTAGATCCTGGAAGGGATAAATGCGGTTTAGCAATACAAAATAACCAGGGAAAGACAGTCTATCATCAAGTGGTAGATGCGGAAGCTACGATCGCCATTATTCAACAACTCTGTCAAGAATATGCTGTTGATTCGATTGTGATGGGAGATGGCACAACTTGCCAATTATGGCGTGCTCGCCTGGAAGCAAATTTAACTAGAAAAATCCCGATTGCTACGGTTAACGAACGAAACAGTACCCTAGAAGCTCGCGATCGCTATTGGTTAATGTATCCACCTCAAGGTATTCAAAGACTGCTTCCCCAAGGTTTGCGCTTACCACCCCGTCCTATAGATGATATTGTAGCCATATTATTAATCGAGCGATATTATCGCCAGCAAGCTGACTCAAGTAAGCCCAGTCCCTTTTAGGGCGTAGGGCTGTTGCAAAGTCCGATAAATAGTCTTCTAAGGTTGACTGGGAGACCAGGGGACTAGGAGACCTTTCAAGGGTATGTTTTTAACATTTTGGAGTAGCACTCAGTAAAATTACTGTATATGCAATCTCAAACATTCGCGATCGCCGTGAAACGAAATCACCCTCAAGTTTATCAAGAATGGTTACGAGTGGTAATTAGGCAA
>NZ_JBZNBU010000137.1:0-8399 GCF_058530065.1 Waterburya sp.
ATCTGTGGGGGATCGCCACGAAAAATCGCAGGAAAAGCTCAATTATGGACTCCTGAGACGGGAAAAATATTGCCTTTCTTGCGATCGCTTCTTGATTCAGTCGCTGCACGAGCAAAGCTCGAAATCGCTCATCTTCCTTTTACTGGAGGCTGGCTTGGTTGGTTGGGTTACGATTTGGCTTGGGAAATCGAGCATTTGCCAAGTTTAAATCAAGATACCCTACCTTTTCCTGTCGCTTATTGGTACGAACCAGAATCCTTTGCGGTTTTAGACCACGTTCGACAAGTACTGTGGCTGGCTGCCAGCGAAGCTTCGAACCTAGACGATCTCGAAACTAAAATCTCCCAGTTTCCTACTTCTCCAGTTCCCCACTCTCCTACTTCCTCAGTCCTCCAATCCTCAATCAATTTTTTAACCAACAGCGAACAATATCAAAACGCGGTCAGACAAGCAAAAAAATACATCCAAGCAGGAGATATCTTTCAAACTAATTTATCTTTACGCTTCCACACCCAGACAGAGCTAGATAGTTGGTCGATTTATCATCAACTACAACAAATTAATCCTTCCCCCTTTGCTAGTTATTGGCGATCGCCTTGGGGAGATGTCATTAGTTGTTCTCCCGAAAGATTGATCGAACTAACGGGGAAAAAAGCCCAGACCAGACCGATCGCGGGAACTAGAAGAAGAGGAACAGATCGAGAGAGCGATCGCGCTTTGGCAGCAGAATTATCGAGCAATGTTAAAGAAAGAGCCGAACACATTATGCTCGTGGATTTAGAGCGTAACGATTTGGGTAGAGTCTGCCAGTGGGGTTCGGTAGAAGTAGATGAATTACTGGCGATCGAACGCTACAGCCACGTCATGCACTTAGTCAGCAATGTTAAAGGGATTTTAAAAGATGACTGCGATGCTATAGATCTAATTCGCGGAGTATTTCCTGGAGGAACGATTACAGGATGTCCTAAAGTTCGCTGTATGGAGATTATTGAAGAGTTAGAGCCAGTCCGTCGCAGTCTTTTCTATGGCTCTTGTGGCTACCTTGACCTCCGAGGAAATTTGGACTTAAATATTCTCATTCGTACCCTGTTATACGTGCCTTCTAAAAATCCAGGTGTCGCTGATGTTTGGGGACAAGTAGGAGCGGGTATTGTTGCCGATAGCGATCCAGAACGAGAATGGTACGAATCTTTAAACAAAGCAGAAGCTCAAATAGCAGCCTTGCGATCGCCAGAATTTTAGAAAACCTAAAAACTTCAGCAGCTTTTTTGAGAACTATTTCAAACTTGGTTTATTTTTTAACTATTACTATCAATTTAAACATCCCACATCCATGACAAATTCATCACCTCAAGAACCGCAAAATCCTATCCCAGAGCGTAGAAGCCGACCTGCTGCGGGAGTAACTTTTGATGAAATGATTGCCATTGTTGTTGCTTTTGGTACTATTGGCTCGATTCTATTCTGGTCTTTGGCTGGCAGAAAAAGCGAATTTGCTGGTAATTTTGGCTTGGGCAACCAAAATGCTCTACTATCGGGCGATCGCACGGGCATCGAATTAGGCAGTATTGATGCCGACTCCGATGTCGATTTTGGCGACTTAGAACCAGATGCCGATAGTCTTGCTCTAGGAAGCCTTTCTACAAGAGATAATTCTGCTTCAATCGCCGATTCTTCTGGTTTTGAAATTGCATCGGGGCAATCGACTCCCAGTTATCAACTAGATGGCGATCGTAAATTAGCTCCTGTTGCTATTGGTGCAGCTGCTTTACCAGCTTTTGGCGATCGACCCGATGGTGATTCTAATCTAGATTCTGAAACTACTGGTGTTGCTCCCGACGAAACAGACACCCAAGCTACCGAGCCTGAAGTTTGCCTAGCTCCCGACGAAACAGACACCCAAGCTACCGAGCCTGAAGTTTGCCTAGCTCCCGATCAAACAGACACCCAGGCTACTGCTCCCGATGCTGGGATTGCTCCCGATCAAACAGACACCCAGGCTACTGCTCCCGATGCTGGGGTTACTCCCGTCGAAATGGACACAGAGCCAGAAATAGCAGAAATGCCCGATGATGTTGCTCCGAGCTATTGGGCTTATCCCTTTGTTAAACAAATGAGCGACAAACAATTAGTCGCTGCCTTAACAGAAGATGCCGACTTTGAACCAGACAAACTAATTACCAGAGCTAGTATGGCTACCTTAATTAGCCAAGCTTTTGAAGATCGACCTAATACTAAATCTATTAAAAAATTTAACGACGTAACTAATAAAAATGCGATCGCTGCTGATATTGATAAAGCAGTTACTACTGGTTTTATGAAGGGCTATTCCGACGATGAATTTCGACCTCTAGAAAATATTCCTCGCTATCAAGTATTAGTTACCCTAGCGACAGGTTTGGGTTTAAAATCATCCCAAGATGCGGATCTAATCCTACAAAAATTTGACGATGGTGCAAATATGCCTGATTGGGCTAAAGAACAAGTAGCAGCAGCAGCCGAAGCAGGATTAATTGTCAATCCTCCTGGTGTTGCCAGCAATTTACTAAGTCCCGAAACTTCAGCAACTCGGGCTGAAGTAGCAGCAATGATTCACCAAGCTCTAGTTAAAACTGGCAAGTTGCAGGCGATCGAATCTGAATATATTCTCAAACCTTAAAAGACTGTATTAATAGCCAAAAAATAAACAATATTAGGTTCAAGGTTCAATTCTTAGTTATTTAACCACAACAATGCCCGTCAGTAATTCAATTGAAATTGTGACGGGCATTAAATGAGATAAATAAATTAATTTTGCAGTTGATAATTCAATTAATCTTCTCAAGAACTTTTGATTAAAATTCAGCCTCTATTTAACTGATATGTTAATTAAGCCTATTCCTTAACTTTATTTTCTGCTGCTTCCCGCTCTGAAATTACACGAGTACAACACCAGTCAGTAGGCAAGGCAGAAGGCCATCCTTTACGAATAGCTTCGGGACAGATAGTCATCACTGTTAGCTGACAGTCAATTAATTGAAAACCTTCTTTTTTACACTGTTTTAGACTGTGTTTTAAAATAGTATCATCTCTAAATTCAATAGTATTATTGCATTGAATGCAAACTACATGATGATGATGGTGGGGGTATGGCTGATTTAACTCATAGTGCTTGTGACCTTCAGCTAACTCCAACTCTCGTAAAATACCCATACGAGCCATAAGTTTAACACTACGATAAATTGTAGACAAACTGATCGATTCGCCACGTTTTTCTACAAGTTCGTGTAGTTCTTCCGCACTTAGATGATTGCCTTTCGGCAAATTTTGAAATACGTGCAGAATTTTTTCTCTTTGAGGAGTCATACGCCAACCTCTGGAGTTGAGTTCGGCTTTTAAGGAAGCTGCCGTATAATGAGCCATACCAATCTTTTATCAATTATTTCTTGCTTATTGACAATGATAAGTTTTTTGAGCAACCTTTGCAATAAAGTTTAGTTACAGAATCGTCAATCCAGCAAATATTTGATGCTTAAAAAATTATCTTGCTAAATAAATTGTATTAGTTTTTTAGAGATAATTATTGATTTTCTAATCGATTATTCCATTGATTGGCAGCATCTGTAACAGCCTGTTCTACGGTTTTATCTCCAAGCATTGCCTGTTGTAGATTTTCATAAATGATTTTTTGCAAAATAGGTAAATCTTGTCGCACGGGAACTAATACTTCAGCATCCTTAAGTTGTTCTGCACTTATTTTTTTGGCTTTTGCTTTTAAATTATCGATTGGTTCTCGTTCGATCTTTTTGATATATTCTTTTACTGCATCTTTAGTTGAGGGAAGTACATTAGATTTTTCAGCAAAGGTCAATTGGTTTTTAGTATTAGTGACATACAAAGCATACTCCAAAGCTACCTCCGATTTATCTGTCTGACGAGGAATAACCAAATTCATTACTGCTACGCTTTTTTTACCCGTATTTCCGCTTATTTGAGGTGCTATCTCAGAAACTTCGGCAACAGTTGGTGCATTACTCGTAATGCTATCAATAAATTCCGCACCAGAAGATAGCATAGCCATTTCTCCCATTTGATATAACTCAATGCCATAACGATGACCTTGAGTTAGTACTTCTGGTGGAATTAATTTTTGTTGGTATAAATCGACCCAATACTGAAAAGCGACTTTTCCTTCAGTAGTGTTAAAGGCAGCTTTCCCCGATTCATCTACTAAATTCACTCCCATTTTGACTAAAGACTCTAGTACATCTCCCGAATCATTGGGAACAAAACTAATAAAGAAAGCATATTTTCCTGTTTTTTCTTTGATACTTTGAGCGGCAATAGCTAAGTCTTGATAAGTTTTAGGCGGCTCGGCAATACCTGCTTGATTTAATAAATTTTGATTATAAATAGTAACGGTAGTAGTCAAATACCAAGGTAAGCCAAAAGTGCGATCGCGACAGCTATTTGCTTCGCATATTTTAATCGTGCTAGCTTGCCAGATTTTGGGTAAGTAGGTAGCTTGAACTTCTGGGGGAACTACTTCATCTAAGTTCAGCCAAGCATTGCGAGATGCTAGCTGAGAAGCAAATTTAGGATTGAGATTGACCACATCTGGTGCAGTATTAGCAGAAATCGAAGTTAAAATCTTATTTTCCATTGCCGACCAAGGAACATCTGTCCAGCGTAATTCTACTGCTTCATTTTGAGTTTCAAAATTATTATTTAGAGCGGTAAAATACTGAGTAAAATTTGGTTTTAGCTGCATCGTCCAAAACTCCAGATTATCCGAATTAACCTTAGGGCGAGGATTACAAGCACAAATACTGCTTAAAAGTATTCCTATTAGCAAGCTAAATTTTTTAATATTCAAGGATTTATTCATTACGAACTAAGAGATAAAGGGTAAAACAAACCATATTACTTATAAATAAAAATTGCAATGTAAATTGCTTTTATAGCTATTATTTAGATTTTAAAGATATACCACAGATTAACTTTGACTTATTAATAGATAATCCCTGCGTATTTTTAACCATTATTTAATCTTAAGTTTTAGTTATTTTCGGTACTTGCACTTATCTTAAAAACATTTAACAGCAGCTACAATGTCCAATGTAGCTAGTATATTGTCGAGTAAAATCGACTTTTTGTTAACTTATGATTTAGTATTTGGCAAGTAGTCTAATAAAAAGATTAAGGCTATTTATAAAAATAATTAAAGTAATAAAACCTTAAATATTTAAACCGAATAACCTGAAAAATCATATTGTCATATCTAGGATTGAGGTACATTTTTTGAAATACTACTTAGGACAGGGATATGCTAAATAATTTAACTAGTATCTTTGCTAAGAACGGAGGAAGCATTGGTATTGAAATCAATCCACAGAAGATTAATATTGCTCAAATAACTAAAAATGGTCAGCAATATAAATTATTAAAAAATATTTCTGCGGATATTCCTGAAGGAATATATGAAGACGGTCAAATTGTTGATTCTTTGAGCTTATCTGAATTGATTAAAGATACTCTTAAAACAAATAAAATTAGTGCCAAAAAAATAACGACTGCCGTTCCGATGAGAGAGGCTATTATTCGTGTTATTCCCGTTCCCGCCGAGTTGGATGAAAACGAATTGAAAGATATGGTTTTGGTACATGAGGCTGGAATGTATCTTCCTTATCCTAGAGAAGAAGTCGATTTAGATTATGCCAAACTAGGCTATTTTATGGATGAAGATGGTATTGAAAAAGTTAATGTTTTATTAGTAGCAACTAAAAAAGAAGTTACCGATCTTTATAGTGAAATTTTCCAGCAGGCAGATTTGCAAATGGAAGTTCTTGAAATTAATAGTTTTGCTTTAATTAGAACTATTAGAGAACAATTACGTCAATTCGGTTCAAAAGAGGCAGTAGTCTTAGTTGACGTTGAATTTGACAGTACTGAAATTGCTATTGTTGTTGAAGGAGTTCCCCAATTTTCTCGTACCGTTCCTATTGGAACTTATCAAATGCGGAGTGCATTTTCTGAAGCAATGGGATTGCCCAATACTGGAGAAACTGAATTACTTCATGATATAGATATCATCGATGGATTGAGCGATTCAGGAGAGATTGATTCTTCCCAAATAGAATCTGGCAAATTAGCTTTAATGAAAATTTTAGAAGAATTAGCAGAAGAATTAAGTCGTTCAATTAACTTTTACATTAATCAAAGTGAGGATTTAGAAATAGCCCAATTACTATTAGCTGGGCCAGGAGCAGGGATTACTCAGGTAGATGAATTCTTTACACAAAAACTAAATTTACCGACTATGAAAATAGATCCTATAAGTACTCTTGGTTTAGATGTCAGTCAAGATGTTGCCCCCGAATATCGTCCTGGTTTGGGTATAGTTTTAGGATTGGGAATGCGGGATATTTAGAGTTTGATTCTTTATCTGTCTATTAATTCTTGTATGGAATCAAAATCTCACTCAAAACAATACTCATAATTCTGAAAATTGGTATGACTTTATGTATAACTTAGATATTAACTTTCTGAGGGATCGCGGACTAGAACAATCGACTGAAATTAGCGATAGTTTTGCTCAAAAAAAAGAGCCTAGTATTGCCGATAAAATACCTATTGGTATAGGAGTTTTAGTAGCATTAATAGCAGCCACAAGTACTTTTGTTCATCTACAGGGGGTTAATGCTAAAACGGCCGTACTAGAAGAAGATATTCAACGAATTGAAAGCGAAATAGCCGACTTAGGTAACCAAAATAAAAAGATTGAAGCAGCTAACGAAGAAATTCAAAAAGTAGAACAAGAAACTAATGCTTTGATTGGAGTATTTGAAAAAATTAAACCCTGGGCTGCTATCGTCCAAGAAATAAGCGATCGCACTCCTCCAGGAGTTCAAGTAGATTCTATTCAGCAAAGTGGTTCGGGGAGTAGTACTGGAATTAATTTATCGGGTACGGCTCGTTCTTATACTGATGTGAATGATTTTGTTTTATTTCTTCAAAGATCGCCTTTTTTCGATGCTAAAAAGATCGTGTTAAATACGGCTGGCACTACTAACTTCAACGTTGAAATTGAAAACGAAGATAAGTTACCCAATAATGCCAGCTTTGAAGTCCCTGAAGGAATTCAATATAAAATTTCTACCCAATTAAAAAATGTACCTAGTTCCAAATTAATTGAGGAAATTGAGAAAAAAGGTTCGACTGGTTTGGTAACTAGACTCAGAATATTAGAACAGAAAGGAGTAGCTTTAAAATGACCTTTACTGATGATTTTGCCACAGAAGAACAAGGTTTAGAGGGGGATTATCCTTCTGCATTTGGGATTACTTTTACCCCAACCGTTATAGGGGTTGCTATAGCAGTGGCTGGTATTGCTCTCGCTGCTTATGGATTTATAAACTTTGTCAAACCCGCTCAAGAAAAATACAATCAAGCCTCAGCTAAAAAACAAGAGTTAGAAGGTCAACTAAATAAAATAAGAACTGGAGATTTGCAGCTTAAACTAGCTCAACTACAGTCAGATCTGGCAGAAAAAAAAGTATTGAAATCTCGCGTTATATCTATGTTTACTAGCGAAGAAGATCTTAATACATTACTAATCGATATTGATAGTTTTATTAGTTCTAATCAAGCCAAATTAGTTAATTTTCAACCCGATAGCAATGTCAGTACTATTGACGATGCTTCTTTAGGGGCTGAAGTACAAGGAAAACTAAAACGTAAAGGAGTTTCTTTAACTATTGAAGGTACTTTTACTGAGACTAAGCAAATATTACAGGATTTAGAACGCTTGCAACCTTTACTAATGATTCAAAGTATTAGTTCTACGGTAGACGAACAGCCAACAGCAATTTTTGCTAATAATAACACCGAAATTCTGCCTCAAAAACAAGCAGAATTAAAAACTCAAATCAAACTAGATGCTATTTTACCTTCTAGTCAATCAGAACTAGCGAAAGCTAAAAAAGCAGATGAAAAAGCAGAAAACGAAGAGCGTTCTAAGCGTAGAAACAGACGTAAAAATAGACAACAAAGCAAAGAATAATAAGTAATAAAATTATTTCGGATATTACTAACTAATATTTGATTTTGCAGAGAATATATTTACTAACAATATAGGTTGAGGATTAAACAGTGAAAAACTATTGCCCTAAAGGATTAGCTACGCTACGCTCCGCGTCCGATCGCCTTGGATTTTTAACCGCATTAACTACTATGTTACTTGCCGCTCCATCAATAGCTGCGGAGAGAAATATTACTAACATCGAATTAGAGAAAAGCCACGACCGATTAGAGTTAAAGCTGACAGCAGATAAAAAAGCTGGATCTGGAGCTTCTTTTTATACCGTACGGAAGGGAAACACGATTGAAGCTAATTTACTCAATACAGATTTAGAATTAGC
>NZ_JBZNBU010000138.1:0-20955 GCF_058530065.1 Waterburya sp.
GCAGGTTCGTTTTCTACTTCTGTTGTTTCTGGAATTATCTTGTTAGCGGAATCTTCTTTAGTTTCTGTAGTAGATTCTGGAGTTGTTTCAGATTTTGCTGCTTCAATCTCAGTTTTTGGCTTCTCTACAACGGTATCGGGTTGTTTTTCCCTCTCAGGCTCTACTTCTGATTTTTCCTCTTCCTCGACTGCAATCTCAGTTTCTAGCTTCTCTACAACGGTATCGGGTTGTTTTTCCCTCTCAGGCTCTACTTCTGGTTTGACCTCTTCCTCAACTGCAATCTCAGTTTCTGACTTCTCTACAACGGTATCGGGTTGTTTTTCCCTCTCAGGCTCTACTTCTAGTTTTTCCTCTTCCTCGACTGCAATCTCAGTTTCTGGTTTCTCTACAACGGTATCGGGTTGTTTTTCCCTCTCAGGCTCTACTTCTGGTTTGACCTCATCTTCTGTTGTTTCTGGAGAAGATATTTCGCTAGTTTCTACGGTAGTATTTTCTGTGATTAAATTGTTTTTGTTTTCTTCTTTTACTTCAGCTTGACTGGTTGTAGTTTCAGTCACGTCAGCAGATACACCAGCTGGAGAAGTTGTATCGGGAATAGATATTTTAGATTCTTTGACTTTATCGGGAGTCTCAATTTTAGAGGGAGTTTCAGCTACTTGAGGCTGAGATTTCTTGCGGTTCAATAAACCCATTGTGGCTTGCAAAACAGAAAAATTACTAATCTCTGAAGCTCTTTCGGGGTTAGCGATCGCCTTTCTAAGTTTGAGAGTTTGCCAACCAAAAGAAACTAACAAGATAGATGCAGCAGCCTGTCCCAACAATACTGTACCAGTAATATTTCTCGCGCAAAACCAAAGTATTAGGGCATAAAGTAGTCCGACTCCACTCCACAAAAAATCATCCTTGCGGTGAATATCTGACATGAAGAAAGCGGTGAGAAACAAGACTAAACTACTTAAGGCTACAGCGATCGCTAAGGCATATGACAGCATTTTACTTACTCCATCTGATGATTGCTCTATATATTTTGCGTCATGAACTTCCGATTTTGTAGGAATTACCGCAATTATTTTAATTTAAACTCGGTCTAATTTTAGATTGGAGGGGACAATTAGCCATTGTTAGAAATGTTTCATTAGGTAAATAAAGTTTATTAAATTTATCTTTAATATTAAAAATAATGCCTTCAGCGTACAAAGCCGTGAGATTATTGAATAATCTTAGGGTTTTTGACTGCCAACCCAAAAAGTTAATTAGCTATCATTCAGCAGGGTTATTAATACCAGTAATTTCAATTTAACTAATACAAATGTAGTTATTGACTGCCAACAATCATTAGTAACTAATTAGCAACAACTTTGGGATCGATATAGACATTAGTAAAAAAAGAGGGGGCTAGATCGTGGTACGAAGAAAAAAAAAGTTTTCTTGCGGTCATAAAGGTTTTGGTCGTATTTGTCATCGATGCGCTCAAGAGCAAGCTGTTATGGCTCAAAAACAGCAATTAAAACGAGATTGGGAATCTAGTTTTGAGGGAGATGCGATCGATCTGAGAAATTTACCCAAAAATGTGGTGCTTAAATCTAGATATATCATCCAACAACTAGCAGAAGAACCTAATTATCGAATGTTTCACGGCAAAAGATTGCGTCACAATCGTCGTGTAATCAGCATTCCGATCAATCGCAGCTATCGTTTGTTATGTCGCGATCGCGGTCAATTCTTATCACCCGAAGCCGTAGTTTCTCACGAAGACTATAACGTAGTTAAGCCTGGTAGAGTTTAGTTATTAGAGACTGTTTGTAAAATGAATGTTAAATAATAATCGACAAAAATCAGCTTGGTATCAGAGGATTTATCAAAAATCTGCCTAAAGAATCATAGGGTCTAGGAAAAAGGCTCGCTTGCTCTAGCATCCCAAAGGGGATTGAACAGTGACCAGTGAACAGTGAGCATCGATCATTGAACATTGAACCGAGATCCTACGCCCTAAAGCCTAAAGCCTAGATCAAGCGAGCCTCGTCCCTGCGGGACGATCAACTAAGCAATATCTTCTCCCAGTCCCCCCATACGAGGGCGACCGGAGGAAGTGCCTGTGGTGCAAGCCGTCAAGCGGGATAATATCTCCCAGTCTCCTCGTCTCCCAGTCATCCCTCACCTTTATATTTTGTTGACAAACAGTCTCTTAAACCAGTAATTCCAATTGCTTTTGTTCTTCTGGGCTTAATTCGGTCGATTGACCGAGTATTTCTTTATACATGGTGATATATTCCAAAGCGGATTTGAGCCAACTAAAATTTTGACCCATCGCTCTTTGTTGCAACTTTTGCCATTTATCTTTATATAAAAATCCTTCAGAGGCTCGAACCATACAAGTAAACAAATCTAAAGGCTCGTAGCGATCGAAACAATAGCCCGTACCTTCATTATCGATGGGGTTGTGATGGGATACAGTATCTACCAACCCTCCAGTACGTCTGACAATGGGAATGCAACCATAACGCATGGCTAACATCTGACTGATACCGCAGGGTTCAAATTTAGAAGGCATTAAAAAAGCATCGCAGCTACCATAAATTCTGCGAGCTAGGGCATCGTTATAGAGTAACTGTACGGACAATCTGCCAGGAAAACGAGTGGCAACTTGCCAGAGTTGAGTTTCTAGTTGACGATCGCCCGTACCCAAAATTACTAATTGAGAATCGCTATAGGCCATAAAGCGATCGATAATTTGCATTAAGAGACCGATACCTTTTTGCTCTACCAGACGAGAGACGACTCCCATTAAAAAGACATCATTGTCTATTTTTAAGCCTAATTCTTTTTGCAGTGCAGCTTTATTAGTAACCCTTGCCGCCAAACTATCAGCAGTAAAATTCTCTACTAAAGCCTTATCAGTAGCGGGGTCATAACTATCCATATCAATCCCGTTAAGAATCCCTCTGGTTTTTCCGCTCACAAAAGAAAGCAAACCTTCTAGTTTTTCCCCATATTCCACAGTCTGTATTTGCTTGGCATAGGTAGGAGAAACAGTATTCACGCGATCAGCAAATTGTACCGCAGCAGCCATCACATTATGTCCCTGCATATACCAAGGACACCAAGTAATTCGATCCAAATACCATCGCCAAGGTCCTTGATAGGCTAGATTATGAATGGTGTAGACGCTAGAAATATCTGGAGACTGGTGCATCCAGACGGGAAGCATTCCCGTATGCCAATCGTGACAGTGAATTATTTCGGGTTTCCAATAATTCCAGCAAAACTCTGCAGCACCGTTACTAAAAAAGGTAAATCGCCAAAATTCGTCTTCTCCGCCATAGATGCGCTCTGGATCGAAAGCAGGATGACCGAATAAATATAGAGGTACGTCGCTATTGGGTAGGGTAGTGTTATAGATAGCAAAGTCATTAAACATGGCATACCCCCACCATAAAGGTTCGGTAGGAATATCGAGTTTTTTTTGTAAGCCACCATAATAGGGCATCAAAATGCGGACATCATGACCTAATTTTTTCAAAATTTTGGGCAATGCACCGACGACATCACCTAATCCACCTACTTTAGCGATGGGTGCTACTTCTGCTGAAACAAATAAAATCCGCATTGGGTTACTGTGGCTTTTCGATCCTTTATTTTGGCTTTCTGTGTGATTATAAGCGCGGAAAGGGTACGGGCGATAGGGGGGATCGAACAAAAATATTTGATAATAATTGTTTATGTAAACATAATTTTCCGCATTACAAAAGCGATCGAACTAATAGCACAGATAACCGCTAATTGACCTGGAAGAGGTTGCAGGGAATAAATGACAATTCCTTGCCACAGAGAATTTAGTTCCCCTCCCAAACCGCCAAGGAAATACATACCGAAAAGATAAATCAAACCCACCCCATGAATTGCTAGCAAGCCCACCAGACAACTAGCAATCAGAGAAGAGTATCTAACTAAAGTTTGGAATGCCAACCAACCACACAACCAAGCACCCACCATAAAACCTAAAAGATAGCCAAAATTTGGTTGCTGTAAATATTCCCAACCACCACCGCGATCGAAAATAGGCATACCAGAGATACCAAGCAGAATATAAACTAGCTGCGATAATAAAGCGGCATTTTTGCCCCCCAAACAAGCAGTTAACAACACTGCCCCTATCTGATAGCTAACTCCCAAACTTTGCACGCCAAACTCTCCTCCAAACCAAGACCAAGGGGCGGCGAAACTGGAGGCGGGAATAAAAGTCCCTGCAATGGTCAAAACCAAACCCATTGCCGCCCACAACAATACTTCTGGAATGGGCGGGACATAAGCTCGATTGGGCTTGTCTAATCTCAGATCTAACTGCTCTCGCAGCCATTGATTTTCTTTTTGTACTGTATCTAGTTTCTGCTGTTTTTGTTGTAGGAGTTGTTGCAAGCGATCGATAATGGCTTTTACCGTATCGGGGGTAACTCTCCATTCATAATCGCTAATTTCCGCATCGGGTTTGGGTAGTTGTTTCAGGTTAGACATCAACTAAATTTAGGCGGGGCATTTTAAAGTTTAGCTTCAGATTTAAGAAACGGTTAGATAAAACAACAAAAAATAATCTTTGATTTCAAATCTTCAATAATTTTTACTTCTTTTTTTGCTCAATACATTTCATATTTCAAAAGAGTGCAGGGAATCGCCCCATTATAAAGTTTGATTCGCTTAGAAGTTCTTAAACCGACTCTTTTAGAAAGTTTCATGCTTCCTGTAAAAATATATGCCGTCCAACCTTTGAATCTTTGTTTAAAGATATCTCCTAAAAGCTGATACAAATCACCTAATTCCTTTTCATTACCCAGTCTGATTCCATAGGGAGGATTGCAAATTAACACTCCACGATCGCTCGGAGGTTCGATGGTAGAAATTTCTTGACGGGCGAACTTGACATAATCTTCTAAGCCCGAATTTTCGGCATTAACAAAAGCTTGACGAATTACTTGTAAATCGCGATCGCTACCGATTATTGGTACATTGATATTATTTTTCTGGCGATCGCTTGCTTCTTTAATCAAACTCTGCCATAGTTTATCGTCGTAATCAAGCCAAGATTGAAAGCCAAAGTCTCGATATAAGCCAGGAGCAATATCTAAGGCTTTTAAAGCAGCTTCTATGGGCAATGTGCCACTACCGCACATGGGATCGAGAAAGGGTAAATCGGGAGTCCATTCTGCTAAATCTAATAAAGCCGATGCTAGGGTTTCCTTCATCGGTGCAGCCCCAATAGCAGGGCGGTATCCCCGACGGTGCAAACTATTACCAGAACTATCCAGACTAAGAATGCAGTGTTTTTGGTCGATGTGAGCGTTAATCAGCAGATCGGGGTTTTCTTTATCGATACTAGAACGTTTGCCACCCCTGCGCTTTTGCCAATCGGTGATGGAATTTTTAATTTGTAGGGCGGTGAAATGGGTATGGTTGAGATGTTTGCTTTTTCCCGTACAGGTAACGGCTAGGGTCATATTGGGATCGAGATATTCATCCCAATCTAGTTTTTGCACATTGCGATATAGTTCGTCGGCATTGTAACTTTTGACACGAGCGATCGGTTTGAGAATGCGAAAAGTAGTTCTCGTCCACAAATTCGCTTGGTAGAGTATAGCTTTATCTCCTTTAAAATGGACTCCTGTAAAGTCGGGACGAACATCTTGCGCGCCAATCCCTTCTAATTCTCGCGCTGCCACCTCTTCTAAACCGCGAGATACTGTAGCAAAATAGTTATTCATGTAGAGATTTCAAAAATGCCGATTATATCGAATGGCATTCCTTAATAGTAAAAAAAATTGAATGTACTTGTAGTTAAAGCTTACAATAGTTGTCAGTCTAAAAATAAAAATTTAAGATATTTTCCTATGAGTGTAGAGCAGCTAGTTCAAATTATATGGGCAGTTTCCGCCTTTTTATCAGTAGTATTTATTTTGTTACACAGTCCTAAAGGTGATGGTTTAGGGGGTATTGGCGGACAGTCTCAAATGTTTACTAGTACTAAAAGTGCCGAGAATGCTTTAAATCGAATCACTTGGGGTTTGGGTATTTCGTTTATTACTCTGACTATTGTTTTGAGTGCGGGCTGGATTGGTTAAAACCTTACCTTAGATTTGATTGAGCTTATGAATAAATGGCGCTCGCCATGGCAAAAAACAATTAATCTGGCGATCGCCATTTTTTGGGCAACGATCTTGTTGAACTTAACGGCTCAAGGCAATTCGTCATTAACCAAACTGCCCCGATCGAGAGTACACCAGCTTCCTGCATCTTTAGCTCTTTGGCAAGATCGAAGCGATCGCAGCGATTATTTTCGACTCATAGATACCACTCCCTTGGGTTACCTAATCTGGTCGCAATTTCCCGTTTCAATTTACGTGCAACAACCTACTAGTTTGACCAATTCTGCTGCCGATAAACGCTTCGAGCAATGGGTAGGTGCTGTAAAAAAAGCGATCGCCGAGTGGAATATATATTTACCCCTAGAAGAAACTAACGATCGAGAAACAGCAGATATTATAATTTTGCGCTCGCAACCAAAACGCGAAGTAAAGTTAGATCCCGAAACAGGACTCTACGACATTCCCAGGGCAGTTACCGCAGAAACCACTTATCAGTTTTATCTTCAACAAAATC
Organism: Waterburya sp.; assembly: GCF_058530065.1. Taxonomy (NCBI): domain Bacteria; kingdom Bacillati; phylum Cyanobacteriota; class Cyanophyceae; order Pleurocapsales; family Pleurocapsaceae; genus Waterburya; species Waterburya sp. The sequence continues at coordinate 6,649 of NZ_JBZNBU010000138.1, forward strand.
CCTCTACCATAGCCCACAAAATGACCGTCGAAATTAGTCCTAACTATACGGGCGTATCCCTTTTGGCTACCGCACGCCACGAGTTAGGTCATGCTTTGGGCATTTGGGGACACAGCCAACAAGAAACCGACGCGCTTTATTTTTCTCAGGTAAGCGATCCCCCTGATATTTCTCCTCGGGATATCAATACTTTGAAGAAGATTTACCAACAACCAACTAAGTTAGGTTGGGAAATTAACAGTTAATCGAGGAAATTAGCAATTCTTAAAGGAAACCAAAGACATCTTTACAAGTCAAGTTAAGATATTGCTTGAAGATTAGGACAAAGGTAATTATTGTCTTGGCATTATGGTTGACACATTTCACCTCTCGGCAAAAAAGCGTTTTAGACACCTACAAAATCAGCTAAGAGAGTGGACAAAGTCGTCCGAGCCAGGACAACTATGGCACAGTGTCGATATATTCGATCGCGATGACTACGATATTTTGGTAATTCCTTCCTTTAGCGTCGATCAACAAGTAGGCAGCAAGGTAGCGGGATTTTTACACTACGAAGAAAGACTGCTGTTTTCACTCATTCGCTTGCGTAATCCCCTCACGCGAGTAATTTATATTACGGCTTTGCCTCTATGTCCCATAGTGATTGATTATTACCTACAACTACTACCAGGAATACCATTTTCCCACGCTCGCGATCGCTTGTTACTAATTAGCACCTATGACGGATCGCTCAAACCTTTAACTCAAAAAATTTTAGAACGTCCTCGTTTAGTAGAAAAAATTCGCCGAGCTTTGCGTCCTAATAAATCTTACATGGTCTGTTACAATTCAACGGATTTGGAAGAAAAGTTATCTTTGGAATTAAATATTCCTTTATTGGCGGCTTCTCCTGAAGTACTTTATTGGGGTTCAAAAAGTGGCAGTCGCGAAATCTTCGCCGAGGCTAATATTCCCCATCCCGATGGCAGTTATACCGTCACCAATGTTGTAGATTTGGTACGAGAGTTATATGAATTGTGGCAAAGACAATCGGACTTAAAACGGATTGTGGTCAAACTAAATGAAGGCTTTTCGGGGGAAGGTAATGCCGTACTCGATCTAAGACCCATTAAAGACTACCATCCCACCTATTGCAGTCGAGAAAAAACTCTCGAAGTTTTGAGCAAACAGCTAGAGAATATGAGCTTTCAAGGGGCTGGAGAAACTTGGGAGACATTTTCGGCTCGTATTCCTGAATTGGGAGCGATTGTCGAAGCTTTTGTTGAAGGAGAGAACAAGCGATCGCCCAGCGTACAAGGTTACATTAGACCTTCAGGAGAAGTAGAAATCGTTTCCACCCACGACCAAATTTTAGGCGGTGCAGACGGACAAGTTTACGAAGGTTGTTATTTTCCTGCCGATGCCGATTACCGCTTTCAATTACAAGAATTGGGTTTAAAAGTTGGGGAAGCTTTAGCAGCTAAAGGGGCAATGGAACGTTATAGCGTTGATTTTATTGCCGTCAAACAAGAAGACAATACCTGGGATATTCAGGCGATCGAAATTAACTTACGCAAAGGAGGTACTACCCATCCGTTTATGACCTTGAGGTTGTTGACTAACGGTACTTTCGATTACGATACGGGACGGTTTTTGAGCCAGCAAAACCAAGAAAAATGTTATATTGCTACGGATAATTTGCAAAAAGATAACTATCGGGGTTTATTACCCAACGATTTGATGGATATTATCGCTCAAGAAAGATTGCATTTTGATAGTAGCAGTCGCACGGGTACGGTATTTCACCTAATGGGCGCGCTGTCGGAATTTGGCAAACTAGGTTTGACTAGCATTGGCAATTCCCTAGAAGAAGCCCAAGAAATTTACGATCGCGTCGAAGCAGTATTAGATCGAGAAACAGCAAGAATGACTTTCGATAATTGCGATCGCGACACAAGTTTACCGATTAATTGGAGTCAGTGAAAAAACATTCAAAATTAGATATAACCTTGCATAAAATCACTGTCCCAAATAAGCTTCAAGTACCTCATTATTATTTTGAATCTCTTCTGGCGTACCTTCTGCAAGATTTGTCCCTTCTGCCAATACCCAAACGCGATCGCAAAGACTCATAACTACATCCATATTGTGTTCGATGACCAGAAACGAAATCCCTTGTTTATTCCAGTCAACAATATATTCGCAGATGCGATCGATCAGGGCGGGATTAACCCCCGCTGCGGGTTCGTCTAATAAAATTAATTTAGGATTGGTCATTAAAGTACGAGCCATTTCCAACAGCTTTCTTTGTCCTCCAGATAATGCCCCTGCATAATCATAGGCTTTCTCCACCAAGCCGACGGATTCTAAAATACTCATTGCCTTTTCTTTGTTGGCTCTTTCTTCTTGGCGCATTTTGCCCTGTTGAAACCAAACTTTAAAAAAATTCTCCCCTGTTTGATTGGGGCTAGCCAGCAACATATTTTCTAAGACAGATAGGCGAGAAAGAACTCTGGCTACTTGAAAAGTCCGAATAAAACCGAGATCGGCAATTTTATGGGGTGGTAGATTGTGGATGGGCTGGCGATCGAAATGAATACTACCACTGTCGGGTTTAATAAAATTGGAGAGAAGATTGAATAAGGTGGTTTTTCCCGCACCATTAGGGCCAATCAATCCCGATATACTACCGCGAGCGACTTCAATACGGGCATTATTGACGGCTTTAATTCCACCAAAACTTTTAGATAGATTTGTCGCCTGGAGTAAATTATCTGTATCTGGTTGTTCCACAGTCTCAATCGATAATATTTTTAGCTAAGGATTTTCAAGTACCAAAAATTCTTTACGTTTAGTTTGAATGACAACTAACTAACTGTCCAGTATTCATCACACATCTAATTGAAGAAAAATTAAGGTAGTAGATAGATTGGATCGTATCTTAATTTTTTAATGACTCAGTTAAAACCACCAAAAAGATCTTCTAAATTAAGTTCGGAATTACCCAACGAATTAACTTCTCGGATATCTCCTTGGCTAGCAAACATTATTTATCCCCTTGGATGTTATCTAATTTTGCCGTTTTTCTTTGGCAAGATACAAATCAAAGGACAAGAAAATATTCCTCAAGACGATCCAGTAATTATTGCTCCAACTCATCGCTCTCGTTGGGATGCTTTCATTATTCCTTATGCTTTGGGTAGATGGGCAAGTGGTAGAGACTTGCGCTTCATGGTCTCTGCGAATGAAGTAAAGGGGTTTCAAGGTTGGATCATTCGCCGTATGGGAGGATTTCCAGTAAATACAGAACGTCCCAATCTCAGTAGCGTCCGTCACAGCATCAAATTATTGCAACAAACTCGCGAAATGTTGGTGATTTTTCCCGAAGGAGGTATTTATCACGATCTAGAGATTCATCCTCTCAAGAGAGGAGTTGCTCTAATCGCTTTACAAGCAGAAACGGACAAATCCCAGAGAAGAGTTAAAATATTACCTGTAGGAATTCGCTATAGCGACTCAATTCCTACCTGGAGAACCAACGTTACAGTAGATATAGGCTCGCCTTTAACTGCTGCTGACTATCTTAATGATTCTCTGCGTCAAAATTCTCAAAAGTTGACATCAGCTTTGCAAGAGAGTTTGCTAGAACTATACGATAGATGAAAATCGTAAATAGTAAATATTAGATAACGATTTTAATTAAAACAAACACAAATAAAATTTCTCATTTACGATAGAGAAATCTTAAATGCTATGAGATTTGACATAATAGACAGATTGAATGAGTTTATAATATCGGCTGAAGAGTCGATTGAATGTCTAAATCAAAGACTCGTATTAGGTCAAAATACCCAATGCGACCGATAGCAAACCATGTAACCGAAGCTCCTTCTTAAAGGAGTATGCTCAATAGCTGAAACATCCATGCCACATCCTGAGCCTAGAATTCAATGCTCGAATCCTCACTGTACAGCGGATAGCACCCTAGAGGAACTATTTTGTCATCGATGTAGTACACCGACAGTTAAACGCTATTTGTGGAGCACAAAAGCTGTAAATCTCGATGAGAGAGAAAAAACTAGTGCCAGTAGTAGATATCTGGCTTTATCTCCTCAAATTTTCTTGGATACTCAACCAAGAAAAGCTCCAGCTACTCCCGAAGAAGTTCCAGCGGAAATTGTTGCTTATTTACAACTTTTCCCTTGCTATCCTCATGTGCCTCAAGTTTATGGCTTGTTGGATGGATCGGATGCCTGGTTGTTAGATTACGGCACTGTACCCATAGATAGCTCCACGGGAGAACTAAAATACCCCAACCAACTCATACCTAAATTTCAGACTTTATGGAGTGGTGCTAATGCTTTTCAGCAGCTTAACTGGCTATGGCAAATGGCAAAGCTATGGAAACCGTTGTCTAGTAAAAAGGTAGCATCTACTTTACTTCACCCCGAAGTAATTAGGATTAACGGTCAGGTCGTTCAATTTATTGAATTACAGCAAGATCTAGACTATCAGCCAAGTCTGCGAAATTTAGGTAGTATGTGGCAAGATTGGGCTCACAAGGCTAATCCTCAAATACAAGATTTTATCGCACAATTAGGAAGTCATTTAGAAACAGGCACGGTTGACGATATTCGCCAGATAATCGTCCTTTTAGATAAAGCGATCGCTCAATGCCGAAAAACCAGACAATATTCCTATCAAGTCTATGCTTTGACTGATTCTGGTCCGAATCGCAGTAACAATGAGGACGCAGCCTATCCTATTAATGTCGATTCTCAAAATACTTTTACTTTAGAACAATCTTTAGCTATTGTCTGTGATGGAGTTGGCGGTCATGATGGAGGAGAAATTGCTTCGGGAGAGACAATTAATTATCTCAAGAACAAGATCGCTCAACTCTCTTTAGAAAAATTAACCCCAGGTAATATATTAAGTAAATTAACCAAGTATATTAACAGTTCTAACGATATTATTAGCCAGCGCAATGATAGCGAACAACGTCAGGAAAGACAGCGCATGGGCACTACTTTGGTGATGACTCTTGCCTCTGCCCACGAGATGTATCTAGCTCATGTAGGAGATTCTCGTATTTATTGGATTACTTCTGATAGTTGTCATCAAGTAACTACCGACGACGATCTCGCTTCGAGAGAAGTTCGTTTGGGCTATGCCGTTTATCGAGATTCTTTACAATACCCTTCGGCGGGTGCTTTAATTCAAGCGATCGGTATGAGAGATTCCGCTTCTCTTCATCCCAATCTACAACGCTACATGATTGAGGATGATTGTATCTTTTTACTTTGTACCGATGGCTTGAGTGATTTCGATCGCGTAGAACAATATTGGCGCAAAGAAATTGTCCCAGTATTAGATGGCAAACACAATCTCGCCCAAGCTGTATCTAATTTAATCGAAATCGCCAATCGAGATAACGGACACGATAATGTAACTGTTGCTTTAGTTCATTGTCAGGTAAACGATCGACCAAATGTTGCCGAAGCAGTAGTTAAATGGTCGGAGATTGAAGCTACTCTTCAAGAGCCGAATATTTGGGAAGATCCTTTAATTGTTGGTTCTTTTCCCGATTCTATTGCTCCCGATGATACCCCTCCAGAAGATACTAAAATACCGAGTACTCCAATCATAGATGATGAAAATGAAAGGCAACCTGTTAAAAAGCAGCCAAAATGGTTGAAACCTTTAATATTTGGGTTGATAATTTCTACAGTCATTTTCTCTGTCTACTATTTTGTCTTGAAGAACCAACTAAACAATCCAGATGACGAACTATCTCCCTCACAAGAAACTAATTCCCAAGTCAATTTGTAGTCTAAAAATAAATTGATTTTTTTAAGTTCAGATTAAGATTAGTCGATCGCCTATGTATTGGTATGATGGTCAGCCAATTGATTCGGAGTATCTGAAAGTAGCTATTAATGCTCCAGAGTTTTGTTATGGGGCGAGTATATTTACGACGATGCGGGTATACGAGGAGAATTTAGACCACGCTTTAACTCATTGGTCGGCTCACTGCGATCGCTTGAAAAATAGTTTGACAGCTTTTCATTGGCAACAACCAGACTGGGATCGTCTCAGAAAAGGGGCATTATGTTTAGTAACTCGTTTTCCCGTCTTAAGATTGGCAATTTTTCCCCAGGGAAAGGAATTGATTGCAGGAAGAAATTTACCTCCAGATTTAAAACAACGTCAAGATCGAGGAGTAACTGCCTGGGTTGCTAGAGAGAATATCTATCGTAGAGAGCTTGCAGCCTATAAAACAGGAAATTATTTAGGTGCTTATTTGGCTCGCGATCGAGCTTTAAGTCTCAATGCCCAAGAAGCAATATTAGTTGATAGTTCGGGTAATTGGCTGGAAACCAGTACGGGAAATCTTTGGGGTTATAAAAATGGCTGTTGGTATACTCCGCCTTTGGAAGTAGGAATTTTGCCAGGAATAGGGCGATCGCATTTGCTCCAATCTTTTCAAGATAAGCAGCTTTCTGTAACAGAAAATATTTGGACTCCCGATTTTGTGGCTAGTCTTGAAGGCTTGTTTTATTCTAACTGCGTCGTGGGGATTATTCCTATCGTAAAAGTTCTTAATTTCAATCCCTCCTGTAATTATCCAAAAGAATATAATGCTTCTATATCAATAGCTAGCTTTATATTCAAAACACTGTGACAATTTCGACTGATAAACTCAAACCAGATTGGGCGGGAGAAGATTTACTATCTCGCTTTGTTAACCTCTTGATTAAAACTAAGCCCATCTATAAAATCATGCAGGGACAAGCTAGAAGGGTATTGATCCAGACGGCAGAAAAAAACGGTATTCCCTGGCGCAAGAATTATCAAGAGTTAGAAAAATCTGGAGCAAAAGATTTATTAGAGTCGATAACTAATAAGGATTTGGTTTATCCCGATTATTATCAAGTCCCTTTTCATGCTTATGATGAGGGGAATCTCTGTTGGCAAGCGGCATTTGAAGCAGCGTCTGCAACTCATTCTATGGGCTTGCGGGTGTGGAAGGATGAAGACATCACTTGGCAAGAAGCACAACAAAGATTGCGTCACAGTTTTTATCAAGTTTTAGAACAATATACTCCCGCTACCATAACTGATGTTTTAGACTTGGGATGTTCTGTCGGAATTTCTACCATCGAATTACACCGTTACTTTAGTAACAAGCAAAATAGCCCCATTAATACCATCGGCATGGATTTATCGCCTTATATGTTGGCAGTAGCGCAAACTAGCGATACTCAACAGGAAATCTCTCAATGGCTACACGGTATGGGAGAATCTACAGGGTTAGCCGACAATTCTTTGGATGTAGTTACCTTACAATTTTTAATTCACGAATTACCCCGTCAAGCTACCAAAGAAATTTTGCAAGAAGCCCTACGCATTCTCAAGCCAGGAGGTGTAATCGGCATTGTCGATAATAATCCCGCATCGACTGTAATTCAAAGTTTGCCCCCAGTATTGTTTACCTTAATGAAAAGTACCGAACCTTGGAGCGATGATTACTATACTTTTGATGTGGAAGCAGCAATGCAAGAAGTAGGTTTTAACTATCAAACTACCGTAGCCAGCGATCCTCGCCATCGGACGATTATTGGCACTAAAAACTAAAAACTAAAAACTAACGACTATCCTATAAAACAATTTTGGATAATAAACTAATCTTAGTAACTGGTGCGGCTAGATCGGGGAAGAGTGAATTTGCCGAAATGCTAGCCATGAAATCCGAGCGCGCGATCGTTTATGTGGCTACGGCTAAAGTCGATCCTACCGATAAAGAATGGCAAGCTAGAATCTACCTACACCAACAGCGAAGACCAGAAAATTGGGCAACTGTGGCGATATGCGATCGCAGTTTAAGCGAATATATTCAGCAAGCCAATGCTTCTCAGTGTTTATTAATTGATTCTTTGGGTACTTGGATCGCTAATTTTTTAGAATTAGACTCTTCTACGTCGGAAAAGGTTATTTATGACCTGTTAGCTAGTTTGCAGGCTAGTAAGGCACAAATTATTTTGGTGGGAGAAGAAACGGGGTGGGGTGTCGTCCCTGCCTATCCAAAGGGGCGGTTATTTCGCGATCGCTTGGGCTATTTAATCAGACAAATCGGCAATATCGCCGACAGTACTTATCTGGTTGCAGGAGGTCATGTCTTGGATCTTAGTGTCTTGGGTAAACCTTTAAGCAATTATAAAATTTAGCTTACGAATCTCCATAGATTTGTTTTAGATAGTTACCATAATGTTAGAAAAAAAAGATCTCTAAAATATAGAAATCCATCGTTTCAAGTATTAATCGAAAAAAAGTTTATCGAAAAATGAGGTCTGAGGAATACTATGGCATCAACAACACAAGTTAGGACATATTTAGCTTACTGGTTTCAGTTAGGCAAAAAGCTAATCTGGTGTAATGGAAAAGCAACTCTATTTCCTCAACCAGTTATAGAAGGAGATCGCCTTTCTAGTCAATTTGAGGAATGCTGGCAAAAGATTGTCAGTGTCAAAGGTAAAGATTGTTATCTTGAAGGTTGTAACGAAACCATTGCCGATTTGCTGTCGTCTGAATGGGACATTAACGGTTGTGCTAGATGCAATATGCCCGTAGCTATTGTTGAATCGGGAATTCAATCTTTAGATTGCTTGTGTAGCGATCTGGATAATTGGCCTAATGAAGAATTACCCAAACCGCGCTCGCCCGTTAATAGCCGAGTACAGTTAAATAGAATTAAAACTCGTCTGGGAAATTAACTATTGAGTAATTTTTTTGAATAAATCTAACTTATCCTTATAGGGTGCATATCGCCAATTTAGATCGAAACGAAAAGATTTTTTCAAGACACTTTTTTGATGGGAAAAGGTATCAAAACTATATTTCCCGTGGTAGCATCCTATACCGCTCTCTCCTACTCCGCCAAGTAGAGAGCTTTGATAATATCTTTTTCTCTATTTTGAATTGCTGCTTTGAGTCTCTTCAGTTGAGAGATGCGAAATTCCACATCTTTAGTTTTTCCCGTGGCAAAAAACTCTCTTTGTTTTTTAAGTCTATTTTGAATGGAACTACAATCTGTAATCAACATTGTTGTATTATTAAGATTTTAATTGCTTAATGTCTAAATTAAAATTTGTTTTAGCCCAATGGAATCTTATTGAAGTTAATCCACATCAAGGGTAATTGTGTATCTACTAATAATTATAGCTATTTGGCGATCGCCTTGACTCGTAAATCATAACTAGCAGGAGATGCCATAATTACTTATTACTCAAAAGCGGTGCAGCAGAAAGTAACTTCTTAGTATAGGGATGTTGTGCTTGGGTGAATATTTTCTCGGTGGTGTCGAGTTCGACAATTTTACCTTGGTTCATAACGGCAATGCGATCGCAAAAGAATCTGGCTACCCAAAGATCGTGAGTGATAAATAGGTAAGTTAAGTCAAATTCTGCTTTTAATGCCAGCATTAGCTCTAATACCTGGGTTTGTACCGTTGCATCTAACATACTGACTGGTTCATCGCAGATTACTAGTTTGGGTTTAGTAATTAAAGCTCTGGCGATCGCAACTCTTTGTTGTTGTCCCCCCGATAATTCTTTAGGGTAGCGTTGGTAATATTCGGCGGTGGGGGTTAAGCCGACTTTTTCTAGCATGGTTATTACTTGTGCTTTGGCTTCTGCTTTGTTAGCTAGTTGGTGAATCAATAAGGGATCGGTAATGCTTTCTCCTACGGTCATTAGGGGATTGAGACAGGCGTGAGGATCTTGAAAGACCATTTGTAGCTGCCGTCTTTGCTGGCGCATTTCTTGAGGAGAAAGGGCGGTTAAATCTCGTCCGAGAAATTCTACTTGTCCTGAAGTGGGTTTAAGTAGTTGGAGGATTGTGCGGGAAAGAGTGCTTTTTCCACAGCCAGATTCCCCTACCAATCCTAAAATTTCTCCTGGATAGAGACTAAAGTTAATATCGTCTACGGCTTTAATAGTTTCTGAAGGCTGTTTGGTAAAGAGTTGCTGAATTAGATTTGCTTCTAAGGTGAAGTATTGCTTCAGATTTTTTACGGCTAGAATTGGCTTTTCTTGAGAGTTGGTTTCTAGGGAGTTTTCTGCGACATTTTGTAGGCTTAGGGCTGCATTTAATAAAGATTTGGTATATTCGTGTTGGGGGTTGTAGAGAATCGATTTAACATCTCCCATTTCGACCATTTTGCCTTCATACATCACTGCAATGCGATCGCAATATTCCCCAACCATAGCTAAGTCATGAGAAATTAAAATCAAACCCATTTCCCTTTCGCTACAAAGACGGGTTAATTCGTCGAGAATTTCCGCCGAAACCGTAACGTCCAAACTAGTAGTAGGCTCATCTGCCACGATTACTTTAGGATCGAGTAATAAAGCTAGAGCGATCGCAACTCTTTGGCGCATTCCCCCACTAAATTCATGGGGATATTGTCCCCAACGATTAGCGGGAATCTTGACTGTTTCTAAGGTTTCGATGGCTAATTTTTTAGCTGCGGTTTTAGCCAGTTGGGGTTGATGGGCTTTGAGAGTTTCTAAACAATGGTCGCCAATAGTCATCAGGGGGTCTAACCTAGTCATGGGATCTTGAAATACTAAGGCGACTACTTCTCCGCGAAATTCTCGTAATTCGATTTTATTTAACTCAAAAACTGACTTATCCTGAAAGATAGCTTTTCCTTCTACTTGACTACCATCGGGTAGCAAGCGCATAATCGCTCTACCTAACGTAGATTTGCCACAACCAGACTCTCCTACTAAGCCAATCTTTTCTCCTTTGTCGAGATCGAAAGATACGCCATCCACCGCCCAAGTTGTTTTTGTTGCCCCTTGGCGGGGATAAGCAACTCGAAGATTATTAACTGATAAGAGAGTCGAGGTCATAGTTTGGGGCATCATTTTAAAAGACTTGGTGACGGGGAGACTTGGTGACGGGGAGATTAATTTATAACTGTTCTAACTGTTATTACAATTATTTTAAAAGTAACTAATCAATGGCATTTTAATCAGATATTCTAAGGCTGTCTAATTTTTTCAATCAATATCCCAGGAATTAAATCTTTACTTTTGTACGGGCGTTTCGCGAAACGCCCCTACGACTTTTTACTTCTAACTTCTAAAAATGTTGCACGAAAACCCAACTTCATTATGGATATCTGGAACATCTCGCACTGGCAAAACATCTCGTCTGGTTGCTGAATTTTCCAATTGGGTGAGGAAGCAAATAGTTCGCCCGAAGACTAAAAAATCCCCCCAAGATCTAGCTTCGGCTGTCTTAGTATTTACTGCCAACAATCAAAATCGCCGTCAATTGAGCGATCGCCTGATTGCTGCCGTAGAAGGTACTTACCCTGTAGTTTGTAAAACTCCCGTTGGTTTTGTTACTGATGAGGTGATGTTGTTTTTCCCCTTAATTTTTGAGGAATTGCAATTAAAAGCTCAATTTCCCCTAAGATTGCGCCCTGAAACCGAACAGGAATTAGCAACAAATCTATGGCGCAAACAGGCAGATTGGCAGACTTTATGTGAATTCGACAATGAATATCGTTTGGTGCGTCAAACTCTCGATTTGATGCAGTTGGCAGGGGCTAGCGGTACTCCAACAGAAGATATTTCCACTATATTGCACGATGGCTTATCGGGGTTGGATCTAGGCGATCGCGATAATGGCTATCTTTGGCAAAGAATGGGAGAATTATTGTTAATTTGGCGAAAATGGTGCTTAGAGAGAGGTTTTCTCAGTTATGGCATTATTTACGAGCTTTATTGGCGTTATTTATTGCCCAATCCGAGCTATCAGAAACATTTAATCCGACGCTATCGAGCTATCTTTGCCGATGATGTAGATGACTATCCTGCGATCGCTCGCCATATCTTTGAGTTGATGTTAGATCGGGGGGCATTTGGTTTATTTACTTATAACCCCGATGGCAAAATTCGCCTGGGTTTGAATGCCGACTCGGATTATTTAGCAGGTTTGGCGAGTCGCTGTCGTCAGGAAGAAACTAATTTTATTAGTAATAATTTAGCTACAGAGTTTGGCGATACGGCAGTAGAGTTGGTAGCGGAGACAGCTTACATCACTAACGCCCCAGAATCGATTCAATCTCTTCAAACTATTTCTCGTGCGGAATTATTACGACAGACAGCAGAAATTATTATCGATGCGGTCTACAATCGCAACATCAATCCTTCAGAAATAGCGATTATTGCCCCTGGTTTGGACGAAATTGCCCGCTATAGCTTGATTCAAATCCTTAAAGCGAAAAATATTGCCGTTACACCCTTAAACGAACAAAGACCTTTAATTAGCTCTCCTTTAGTTAGAAGTTTATTAACCTTACTAGGATTAGTTTATGCCGAATTAGGACGGTTGGTAGATCGGGATGCGATCGCCGAAATGTTGACGATTTTTAGTCAAAAATCTCAGGGAGGTAGATTAGTGGCAGAAATTGACCCCGTTAGGGCTGGTCTTATTGCCGACTATTGTTATCATGTCGATCCAGAACATCCTTATTTATCAAGCGTTGAAACTTTTGTCCGTTGGGATCGTTTGGGACATCAAGCGGTAACTGCTTACCAGAAGATTACTAGCTGGATTGAAAATACCAAAGCTAGAGAGCAAAAAGAAAAGTTTTTTACTCCTACTATTTTATTATCAGAAGCCATTAAGCATTTTTTAGGTCAAAGTATCGACAGCAGCGATAAACTCTCCGTATTGCGGGAATTAATGGAAACCGCTCAACATTTTTGGGAAGTAGACCGTCGCATCAGACAAAACGAACCCAGCTTTCAAACTCAATCTGCCACTGTCGCCCAATTTATTTTATTATTACGTCGCGGTACGATTACTGCCAATCCTCGACCCTTGCGTCAATTTGTCCCCCAACCAAGCGCGGTTACCCTAGCTACTGTCTTTCAATATCGCTCCCTAAGATCTTCCCATACTCTGCAATTTTGGCTGGATGCGAGTTCTCCCCTTTGGTCGCAAGGAGGGGCTGCTACTTTATTTGGCGCGCCTCTGTTTCTTAAGCAATGGACTGGTAAAACTTGGATGCCTGAAGATGAATATGAAATGGATAGTTTGCGCTTACAACGGATTCTTAAAGATATTATGGCAAGAGCCTCTCAAAAAATATTTCTCTGTCATAGTGACTTGGGAGTTAACGGCACAGAGCAAACTGGAGCTTTACTACCATTAGTTCATGCTACGAGGCAGTATAATTCTTCTCAGGAAGAAATGGACTATGCAAAGGTTGGGAAAGGGGAAATGGTTAAAGGTAAAGGGAGTTAAACTAATTTCCCATAGAATCGCAGTCGCAAAAAAGAATTGCTTGGGGTTGTTGGCGTAAAATAGTAGCGGGAAACTTCGGGGAGATAGGGTTGTTTAAGGTTTTTCTGACTACTTCTGCTTTATGTTTTCCTGCTGCCAAACAAAAGATTTTTTTAGAGGCACAGATAGCAGGAATGGTTAAAGTATAAGCATAATTGGGTACGGCTTCTAGGTTGGGAAAATAGCCTCCGTTTACTTGTTGTTGGCGAGTTTTGGTTTCTAACTTAACTAATTTAACCCCGAACCTATCTTGAAAATCCGCTAAATTCGGTTCGTTAAAAGCCAGATGTCCGTTATCTCCAATACCTAAGAGACAGAGATCGATCGCTTGTTCTTGTAAGAGTTGACTATAGCGATCGCATTCGGCGATCGGTTCGACAGCATCTCCTTGAATATAGTGAAAAACTAAAGGATTAACTCTTTTTTCAACTTTATGATGCAAATAATAGCGAAAACTACCAGGATGCTCCGAACTAATCCCTAAATACTCGTCTAGGTGAAATAAAATAATTCTCGACCAATCTAAATTATCGTTGCTGGCGATCGCATCTAAGAACTGTAACTGAGAATTACCCGTTGCCAAGATTATCCTCACCGTTTCTTGTTTATCTAAAAGAGAGCGTATATATTCTATGGCTAAATTTCCCGCATCCTGGGTAGATTCCAAGGCAGAATTAGCAATCCTTACCGTTAATCGATCGACTTTAACTATGGTCATTCCCAACATAAACACTTGCTAACTACTACTAATTACTCACTCACCACTACCCACTACTCACTACTCCCTACTCCCTACTCACTACTCCCTACTCCCTACTCACTACCTTTCAAGGGTATGTTTTTAACATTTTGGAGTAGCACTCAGTAAAATTACTGTATATGCAATCTCAAACATTCGCGATCGCCGTGAAACGAAATCACCCTCAAGTTTATCAAGAATGGTTACGAGTGGTAATTAGGCAA
>NZ_JBZNBU010000139.1:0-4362 GCF_058530065.1 Waterburya sp.
TCAGGTTAATCGACTCAAGATGTTGAAAAGACAAATGTATGGTCGTGCCAGTCATGAACTACTCAAGAAAAGATTTTTGTGTCCTGTCTAGTAAACTAGCGATCGCCTGATTCTTGGATCACCAAAAGCGTGCAAGACCCATATTTTGGTTCGGAATTGACCCAGACAAAGGGATGAATTTGTTCGGTAACCACTGGAGCTACCAAATCATTGCTGCCAGCAGTAATTAGGATGGGAATATCAATTTCCCCCATGCCTTCTGGTCCAAAGATACCGCTGGCAAGGGGATGGGCAGCTAGTACAGCTTTAATTCTCGGATCGCCTAAATTGAAATTTTCTGGGGGTAAGTATTGAGCGCGACACTGCAAATATAAGGATAAATTTAAAATAACATTTTCTTGGTTACAGGTTTGGGTCAAACGAGCATAATCGAGTTTAGCTCCTGCAAGAGAAAGAACGGTAGCACCGCCGAGAGAATCCCCCATCACGCCAATCTGCTCTAAATTCAGTAACTTTTTCCATTGGGAATCGGTGGCAGCTAATTCTTCTAGGCGATTGATAAAAAAAGAAATTTCTTGGGGGCGATTGAGAAACTCCACTGGACTAAGCAGTGTATGAAGTTTTCCTTGAAGATAGTTTTCACGATAGGAAAGATCGCTCCCTACATGATCGGGGACAAATACCACAAAGCCATAGGAAGCTATATGTTCGGCAATAGAAACAAAATTTTCTTTAATTGAACCAAATCCGTGGGAAATAATGATGATTGGAGCAGTTTGCGTTAATCCTTGAGGAATGTAAGCATCTACTGCGAAATCATAGTTTACAGACAGCCCTTCGGGTACTACCGTCAGGTTTAGTCATTGAGTCAAAACAACTAATTATTATCTACAAGACTTTCCTGTTGAGTGTTTGCAAACTGCTCGTAATCTGGGAGATCTACATTTTACACAAGGTAACTGGCAATCAGCTATTGAAGCTTATTCGTTAGCAATTGAAGCAATAGAAAAGAGTCGCCTTGCTGCATTAAATGACGATCGCCGACAAGAAATTATCACCGAATCTATTGGTGTTTACGAAAATATCGTGCAAGCTTGTATCAATTCGGGACAAGTAGAGAAAGCAATTGAGTATACAGAGCGTTCTCGTTGTCGTCGTTTGGTGGATTTGATCGCAAATAACGATCTCTACAGCGATGGTGAAATACCTCTACAAGTTGCCCAATACCTACAAGAGTACAATCGCTTTCAGCAGCGCATCAACGAGGAAAGAGAACGTCCGAAGGATAATGGAACTAAATCGGGAGACTTGACTGGTGCTGCTACTCGTTCTTCTAGAGCAAGCTTTGAGGCTGCTAATGAAAGAATCAAACAGCTTGAGGTAGAAAAACAGCAAGTTTGGCAACAGATTCGCGCTTTTGATAAGGTGCTTTCCGAACAGATTCAAGTCGAACCAATTGCTTTCGATGCTATTCGCGAACTAATTCCCGATTCTGATACGGCTTTAATCTCTTGCTATGTCACCCGCACTAACTTACAGATTTTTGTTGTCTTCAAAAACAAACCAGTTGCAGTTCATACTACTGAATTTAATCGCCAGCAATTAGGAGATTTTGCGGTTAATTCTTGGTTTAAGCCTTATCTGAAATGGTTAAGAAAGAAGATCCCGATTATTCTGAAGCTTGGCAAGAAAAAATGCCTCAAACTTTGGCAGAGTTAGCACAACATCTAGATTTGACTCAATTAGTAGAGCATCACTTACAGAATGTTAGGGAACTGATTGTTATTCCCCATCTGTATCTACACTCTATTCCTTTTGCTGCCTTACCCATACACAACCCCCCTTTTGAAGGGGGGCTAGGGGGGATCTCCGACTCAAAACTTCTAGGGGAGCGTTTTCGCTTGCGAATTTTACAAAATCCATTTGAGAGATTAATGATTGAAGTAGAGCGATCGCCATATTTTTCGCGATCGCAGGTGTAGAATTTAGAAACGAGAAAAAAATCTCCCACGTCCCGCCCTGAGAGTAGTTATAATCGCTATGTTCTTTAGATTTTAAGGCATTGATGAAACAGTATATTGCCAGAACTTTCGATCTTTTTGCGAATAAACTAGTTCGATTTAGCCAAGAAAGAGGTCGCATATCTTGGTGGATTTTTTTATTTATCTTGGCTCTTACCTTAGTAGCCATCACCCCTTTACCTGGAAAGTCTCAATTACAGGGAAATAAGCAAATTTGCCAGGCAGCAACCCCTAAAGAATTGCGAGGAGTCTGGCTGACTAATGTAGACAGCGATGTCTTATTCGATCGCCGTCGCACTTCTGAAGCTATTTCTTTGTTAGAGAAAGCTAATTTTAATACTCTCTACCCTACGGTGTGGAATTGGGGCTATACTCTCTATCCTTCTCCCACTGCCGAGGAAGTTACGGGGTTGGCTTTAGATCCCACTGAAGGTTTACAAGATAGGGATGTTCTAGCAGAAATTATCAGTCAGGGACACGAAAAAGGGATGAGCGTGATTCCTTGGTTCGAGTTTGGCTTTATGGCACCAGCAGACTCTACATTAGCCAAAAACCATCCAGAATGGCTGACCAGTCGCCAAGATGGTAGTACTATCTGGTGGGAAGGCAATGTACATCAAAGAGTCTGGTTGAACCCTTTACGACCTGAAGTACGGGCTTTTATGACCGATTTATTAAGGGAAATAGTTAGTAACTACGACATTGATGGCATTCAGCTAGACGATCATTTTGGCTATCCTTCAGAGTTGGGTTATGACGACTATACAGTCCAGTTGTATCAACAGGAACACGATGGCAAGCTACCCCCAGAAAATTATAAAGATCCTGAATGGGTGCGCTGGCGGGCGGATAAAATTACTGCCTACGTGGAAGAATTATTTCACGAACTAAAACGTCACAACTCCAAAGCAATTATTTCTGTTTCTCCTAATCCCCAAAACTTTTCTCTCAACTCTTTTTTGATGGACTGGCATACCTGGGAACGAAAAGGTTTTATTGAAGAATTAATCGTCCAACTATATCGCGATAGCAACAAAAGTTTAATTGCCGAATTGGAACAGCCAGAACTCTTAGCAGCTAGAGAGCATATTCCCGTGGCAATTGGTATTTTATCTGGTTTAAAAGGTCGTCCGATCCTGTGGCACAAAATTCACAAGCAAGTTAAAATCGCTCGCGAACATCAATTTGCTGGCGTATCTTTCTTTTTCTATGAGAGTCTCTGGAATTTAGCTACCGAATCGCCCCAGAGGAGACAAGCAGCCCTAAAAAACTTGTTTCGCGATCGCAAAGGGCGACCTAATTTATCTGACTGTCAATTTATATCTTAAATGAACGGCAAACTTAAATACCTCACTGACGAAGATTACAACGTTTTCTTAGAAAAAGCCCAAGTTGCTACCTACCAGCAGCGAGAGATAATTCTCCAAGAAGGTCGCAAATCCGAGGCAATTTTTTTAGTCAGAAAGGGCATGGTTAGGGTAGAAAGATCCGCATCGGGTAGGGATGTGGCGATCGCTTTTTTAGAACCAGGGGAAATATTTGGCGAGATGTCTTTTTTGGAGGGCGTACCCACTAGTGCTGCGGTAATCGCTCAAGAAGAGGTGGAAGTTTGTATTTTAAACGAACAAAACCTCTATTCTTTATTAACTTCTGTTCCTGGTTTATCAGATCGTTTTTATCAGTCTCTAGCCCACAATCTTTCTAGTAGGTTGCGCCAAACCAATTCTTTGGTCAGTTATTTAATGCGAAAAGTGCAGGTTTCTCCCAAATACGACCTCCGACGCACGGGACAAGAGGGACAAGATCATATTCCCCCCGAATTAATTGGGGAAACAGAACTATTTAAAGAAAATCTCCACAGTATCGAGCAAGAAATTCGTAACAAGCAAATTAGCGAAACCGAAGCCCAAGAAAAGATCGACAAGCTTTGCAATATGCTGATAAGTTCTTTGCGAGAGCAGATTATTTACAAGCCAGCCATGCAAAAAGCGATCGGGACTTATGTTTTTCGGGAAACTTTTCCCTTTTTTATGCTCAGTAGTTTTTGCGATCGCGCCTTTCGCAAGCCTGGCAACCGCGCCAGCGATTCTTATATTACCGAACTTCTTTCCCAAAACGAACCAGAAGGAGACGGACATTTAGGTATTTATTTAGACCGTTGGATTAGGGGTTTGCCTACTTGTTTGGCTCTCAAAAATCGTGGGGGAATTATTACCGAAACCATTAAACAACTACAGGAAAGCTGGATTTCAGATAACCCGATGCCCATTACTAGTTTGGCTAGTGGTTCGGCATCGGAAATTCTCGATCTTTATTTCCAAACTGCCCCGCCCAATGCCCA
>NZ_JBZNBU010000140.1:0-2645 GCF_058530065.1 Waterburya sp.
ATTGCTTCGGTTCGAGTAGAGTTAACTGCCTTTGCCATGCGTATCTGTGGTTTGGTGTTAATTATTTCTTCTTTTGCTACGGTGGTAGTGTGGATTGCTTTAGATATTATTGCGATCGAGCCTGTTTTAGCTTTGCGTAAAGATCTAATTCAAGCAGGAGAAGCTATCTGTGACGATCGCCCTGCACCTTCTTTTAATTCGGCTTCTATTAAACGTACTGATGAATTAGGAGACGTGATTGGTGCATTTGACAAGATGTTTCAGCAAATTTCTACTGCCGTAGAGCAACGCAAACAGGCACAAGCAGCATTAAAAACAAGTTTAGACCAAATCAAAGCCTATTCTCAAGCTCTAGATAATGAATTGGAGGCGGGAAGAATGATGCAGCTAAACTTTCTCCCCAATCCAGCACAAATCGAACACCTGACCAATAAATATGGCTGGTCAATTGCTTCATATTTTAAACCCGCTCGTCAAGTCGCAGGAGATTTTTATGATGTTTTTGAACTCGATCGCGATCGCCTGGGTATTGTAATTGCTGATGTTTGTGATAAAGGTGTTGGTGCAGCTTTATTTATGGCTTTGTTTCGCAGCCTAATCCGAATCTACTCCCAACAAATCCAACAGCAAGATCGGATTGCGGTGCTGGCTGGAAATCGGAGAACTGAAAACGAGCGAAATCAAGAGAACGAGGCACTAAAAGCTATTGCTCTCACCAATAATTACATTGCTGGCTATCACGGCGAATTAGGAATGTTTGCTACGGTCTTTTTCGGCATTCTCGAACCAGCGACGGGTTTACTCAGCTATATCAATGGCGGACACGAACCTTTGTATGTTCTACATCCCTCTGGCGGGATTAAAACCACCCTAGACTCTACCGCACCAGCAGTAGGGATGCTTGCGGATTTAGAATTTAATTCCAGTCAGATCTATCTCGAACCTGGAGAACTTCTTTTTGGCTATACCGACGGCGTACCAGAAGCTAGAGCCGAAAACGGAACATTTTTTACTCAAGAACGATTATTATCAGTTCTCGATCGCCCGACACCATCGGCAACTGAATTATTAAAAGCGATCGCCCAAGAAGTTGCCAGTCACGTTAAACAAGCGGAGCAATTTGACGATATTACTTTATTAACTATTCAAAACACAAATTTATCAATGGACAATGGTTGAACTATTCATTAATGATATATTCAACAGGAATGCGATCGCTCAACCAGACATTGTTTTGAGATAGAAAGAATTGAAACCCATTTCGATGCATTTTCTCCGCTTCGATTACTAGTACGACTGGTTTACCGTGTCTCTTGCCAACCTTGATGGCGGTGTTGCGATCTGCCGATAGGTGAACGTGATGGCGGTTTTGCTTGAGCAAACCTTGACGATAGATTGAATCTAAGAATCTGGTAGCAGTGCCATGATAGAGCAATTCTGGTGGTTTTTGGGGAGTTAAGGCTAAATCGACAGCTATGGAATGACCTTGATTGGCTCTAATTTTGGTTCGAGCGTCATTAAACCCAAAGCGTTTTTTATCGTTATTGGCTACGACTTGTTCTAAAATAGAGCGATTAATTTGCGTGCCTTGTTGTCTTGCCAACTCGATTAAAGTATTAACATCCGCCCAACCTCCCTCGTCTAAAGTCAGACCGATAGTTTCTGGTTTATGGCGCAGAATCAAACTAAGGAATTTACTGATTTTAACTAGTTTTTTTTTCCCTGCTTGACTGTTAAGAAAAGGGTCGTTCATTTTTATTTATATATCTAGAATATTTAATTGAGAAGAATTATCTATAGTTAATTCTTTAGTCACTATATCTATTTCATGTTGTAAATAGTCTGCTTCTATTTTTATTTTTACTAAACGATCGATTAAATTATTCTTTGGATCGTCTTTCTCAATTCTATTCTCCCAAATATCTATTTTAGATAACAAGTTTTTTATCTTGTAGTCATTATTCTGTTCTTGTTGTCTAATTACCTTTTCTCTACCTAAAAAATGCTTTTTATGAGTTATTGCTATAGAAACCAAGTCTATTTTATCATTTAAAAATGCTAATTTAGATCTTCTCGTCCAACGCTTAAGGTCATATAAATTATGATTGTATTCTTCTTCTAACTGGAGTTTAGACTAATTAATTGAATATATAGTCAACCAAACAAGTAAATAGATTTTAACAATCGACCAAAACTCATTAACAAAGCCAGAATAATTTAAGCTGATAACTTCTCTTTATTCCCTTTTTTCTGGCTTTCAAACCTGCCTTTTCCTTTCTTAACCAGAGGATATCGCAATTTTTTAGTCCGAATTTTCCCCTTTTGCCACCCAGGAGATTTTCCACGGGGTTTGGGTACAGATGCGGGTGTGCCAATCATGGCAATAATTGTTCCAAACCCTTGAGCTACTCTCCCAGGAGTTAAATTAACCTGTGGTTTTTGCCAAGGTAAGGGGTTATCGACCATCATCTCACGAGCTAACCATAACTCCCAGGTCATCATGGGCATTAACGGGACTTAAACAAAAATTAAGCCCAAACAAAGCCTAAGCTAGCTTTATAAGCGGTGAATACGTCACAATTTTGGTTAAGCCATTGCACAAAACGAAAAGACATAGCTGTACGAAATGCCTCTAATGCTTCAGG